>JAKSNE010000078.1 GCA_024400135.1 Paludibacteraceae bacterium | reverse complement strand
CGTGAAGCTCAGTTGGGTGGCGTTCAGAGTATCAACACCCAAAACATGTTAGGCGGTGGTGGCGGTACGGGCGAATGGTATTTTTATAACGCCTCGTTGCTACGCTCGGGCAAACAGAGTTTCGCTAAGCAATGGAACAATCGTAAGTTAGAAGATAATTGGCGTCGAGCCAGTAAGTCGGGTAGTATGTTTATGGACTTCAATGACGACAGTTCATTGGCTTCGGGCGATACGACGGCAACCGATCCCACCACAGCGGATAGTACGAAACTCGCCAAGGCTCCCGCCAATAACGATCCGCACAACCCCTTATATTATTATCAACAGATACCGCGCACGCGCGAGCAGTTGCAAGAGTCGGACACCTTACTCGCTAACGCTTTGGCAGCAATGATAGACATCTACCAAGCGCAGTTAGAGGACGAGGCATTAGCCTCACAGACACGCGAGGAACTGTTTAGGCGTTATCCGGACTATGTGTTGTCGTCTCGTCAAACGCAACGACTATCGGATGCCGAGATAGCCCAACTCTTAGCCCAACAAAAAGCCGAAGACTCACTTTATGAGGTGACTTATATGGCATTCAAGAATGGTCAGTTCCAACAAGTCAAGGCTTATACGAATCAGATGCAAGCGACCTATCCCGACTCGAAACTGATGCCGCGTTTCTTGTTCCTTAATGCGGTGGCTATTGCTCGTCACGATGGACAAGAACCGTTTAAGGCTGCGCTGGAAGAGATGATTGCGCGCTATCCCGAGAGCGAACTCAGTGCCAAAGGCAAAGATATGCTCGCTATGTTAGGACAAGGAATGAAGTCCCAGAAAGGCGGTGCCTTGTCGGATATAGAAGGCAAACGCGAACAGCAGAAAGCGAAAGCAGAACAAGAGGATAAACAACCTGTCGAACTATCCACCAATACGGACGGACCGAGTTATGTACTTATCACAATGCCCACCGTTGATGAGCAAGTGCTCAACGACTTACTCTACGAGACGGCGTTGTTTAACTTCTCGCAGTTCCTGATACGCGACTTCGATATCCAAGTGCTACCCGTTTATGGGGACGGCAGCGCGTTACGTGTAGAAGGCTTTGACGGAATCAAAGAAGCCGAATGGTACATCGACTTAATGCATAAGAACGAGGAACTAATGCGTGTGATGATTGTGCAAGGTGCTAAGTTTACACCGATTACGGTGGAGAACTATGAGAGACAGAAGGGCGATTTCGGCTAAGGCTTCCGTTCTAAGATAGTTAATGTCTTTAGTATTTTCCAGAACTTCCTCGTCCACAGCTTCTTTCGAAGTGCTTAAATACGCAAATCAGGCTTGTAAATAAGATGTGATCCGATTTGCTGCTTTTGGATAAACATCAGCATATAGATAGGTACATATATGATTTTTCCTACCACTTTAATGTTATCATTGCACAAAACAAGAGCATTCTCAATGCCATATTCCGTACTGCTTATTACGTTTGTAAGCGCATTATGACGTTCATAATCCTTACCGGATTTAACCTCTATAGGCATAATCTTATCGTCTCGCTCCAAAAGAAAATCTAATTCGCCTTGTTTCTTGTTGGTAAAATAATACAAGTCCCAACCATGTGCATGTAACTCCTGCGCTACGACGTTTTCATAAATCGCACCGTAGTTAATGTTTGTTTGCCCTTGCACCAGTTTCAATTGAACGCCATCTGCATATTGGGAGCATAGTAAACCAACATCATTCTGGAAAAACTTGAATAGGTTGCGTTTCTCGCTCAGTTTTAGGGGATAAGTCGGTGTTTCCACATTAAAGGTCGGCAACGCCATATCCGCTTGTGATAACCATAAAAAGTCATCTTGACAATTATCAAAGCGAGCTTTGTCGTGAAGATTCTTGAAAACAAATCGTTTGTTTTGAGCGTTTAGTTCAGATGGGATAAGATCAAATATCTCATTTATCTTCAGTTCCCTTCCATGATTATAAAGCTGAATATCATGTTTATAAAGAGCCAAGATTGCTTTTTGAACTTCTAACACTTGCACAAAATCGTGTGTATCTACGTATTTTTGTACCGCCTCCGGCATACCACCTACCACAAGATAGAGGTGGAATAATTCCATCATCTTGCGATGAACAACTTCGTCTAATGGTGTTTTTTGCTCATAGGCTTGGCGAAGGGTATCTATCCATTGATTAGGTAAACCTATAGCAAGAACAAACTCTTCAAAGTCCATAGGATACATCTGTTTCTCTGTTATATACCCAACCGGCCAACTCCGAACACCCTTGAGTTCTATGCCTAATAAACTACCGCTTATACCATAACAATAACGACCATCTTGCACCAAGAACTTTATCCACGTTAAGATATCGGCGCATTGTTGTATTTCGTCAAAGAAAATAAAGGTCTGCCCTTCTACAAAAGACACCATCTTATAAAGAGAAAGTTTACTCAGCAAATCTTTTTCATTCCAAGCGTTTCGCACCAGTTCAACAAGTTGCGGTTCTTTATAGAAATTACACTCCACATAGATGGAAAAATGCGCACGCGCATATTTCTCAATAGCATAACTCTTACCTACCTGACGAGCTCCGGTTAAGAACAACGGCTTTTTTTCTGTAGCATAATGCCTTTCAATAATAGCATCAATTTTACGGTTCAGCATTTTTTCAATATGATTTTATGATTATTTTTGCACTTTTCCAATGTAAAAATCGAATACATATCGCACTTTTCCAAGATTTCACGCTGCAAAGGTACGGCTTTTTTTTGATATATGCAAGAAAAATATAAAAAATATACGCAAAAATTTGTGCATATCAGAAAAAAGTTGTATCTTTGCAACACGTAAACGTTCTCACAAAGATAGACGAGATAAGTAAGAATTTCTGTGGAGAAGATTGGCATACAGACAAAAAAAAGAGTTGGTACTCTTTTATTTAGTCGGGATGACAAGATTTGAACTTGCGACCTCCGGTCCCCCAGACCGTTGCGCTACCGGACTGCGCCACATCCCGTAACTCGGAAATACTTCTTGAGTTAGTTGCGGAGGATGGGATCGAACCACCGACCTTCAGGTTATGAGCCTGACGAGCTACCACTGCTCTACTCCGCGATCAATATCTCGCCCATTTTGCGACGCTAATTGGTCTCGTTGAACGAAATCGGCTGCAAAATTACTGCTTTTTTTTGATATATGCAAATTTTTTTGCAAAAAAATGTATTTTTACTATGAATAATAAGATTATTGAGCAATTATTACACCAAGAAGTGGTTCCTGCTATCGGTTGTACAGAGCCGATTGCAGTAGCGTTATGTGTTGCCAAAGCGAAGGAGACGTTAGGTCGTCTGCCCGAGGCAATAGAGATACGTTTATCCCCTAATCTATTTAAGAACGCGATGGGTGTGGGTATCCCAAATACGGGCATGACAGGTCTTCCGATAGCCATTGCTTTGGGTGCGACGATAGGCAAAAGCGAGTTGCAGTTAGAGGTGATACGCGACACCACACCCCAAGCCGTAGAACAAGCCAAACGATTCTTGACTCAAACGGATCTGCGTATCTCGGTCGATTACGAGACGCATGAGATGCTTTATATTCATACGATTGTTCGTGCAGCGAACCATGAAGCAAAAGTCGTTATCAGCGGTTCGCACACTCATATAGCGCTCATTGAGTTGGACGAGAAAATCTTATTCGAAGACAAACAAACGTCTCAAGACAATGCGACCGAAGAGGAAATTCTAACCCTCCAAACCGTTTGGGATTATGCAACAACGGTGCCCCTGAAAGATATTGCTTTCTTGGATGTGGTAGCCCGCGTGAACATGGCGGCAGCTAATCTGTCGTTTACCAAAGACTGCGGTCACGGTGTAGGGAAGATGTTGCACGACCAAGCCAATCACAGTATCTTCGGCGACACGATGTTCACGAAGATTCTCGCTTACACGAGTGGTGCTTGTGATGCGAGAATGGGAGGTGAGATGGTCACGGTGATGAGTAACTCCGGCAGCGGAAACCAAGGTATCGTCGCTACCAATCCGGTGGTCGTCTATGCCCAAGAGAACGGCATTGACCACGAGACGCTTCTGCGTGCCTTGGCTCTCAGTCACTTGACGGTTATCTATATCAAACAAACGCTTGGACGCTTGTCCGCGTTATGCGGTTGCGTAGTAGCCTCTATCGGTTCATGCTGCGGACTGACGATGCTGATGGGAGGCGGATACGAGGAGATTACCTACGCCGTGAAGAACATGGTGGCGAATATCACCGGTATGATCTGCGACGGAGCCAAACCCGGTTGCGCCTTAAAAGTGACCAGTGGTGTAGGTACGGCAGTACTATCCGCTGTGTTAGCGATGGATCATCGCCATTCGGGTTCGATGGAAGGTATCGTGGATGACGATGTAGATCAGTCTATACACAACCTCACCGCCTTAGGCAAGGAGGCAATGCGCGAGACGGATCGCATGATTCTCAATGTGATGATGAAAAAACGGAACTAACCAATCGAGCCTTCGAGGCTGACTTGGAGGAGTTTCTGGGCTTCTACGGCAAACTCCATGGGCAGTTTGTCCATAACCTCTTTGGCATAACCGTTGACAATCAGTCCAACGGCATCCTCCACGCCGATACCACGCTGTTGGCAATAGAAGAGTTGGTCTTCGGAGATCTTCGAGGTCGTAGCCTCGTGTTCTACGATGGCAGACGGATTGGCAATCTGCATGTCGGGAAAAGTGTGCGCCCCACATTGGTCTCCTAATAATAAGGAGTCGCATTGGCTGTAGTTACGGGCATTGACAGCACCTTTGGCGACCTTCACCAAGCCGCGATAGGCGTTTTGGCTATGTCCGGCACTGATACCCTTACTGATAATCTTTGAACGCGTGTTTTTGCCGAGGTGAATCATCTTCGTTCCGGTGTCGGCTTGCTGGTAGTTATTGGTGACGGCTACGGAATAGAACTCCGCACTGGAGTTATCGCCTCGAAGGATACAACTCGGATATTTCCACGTGATGGCACTGCCGGTCTCGACTTGGGTCCAACTGAGGCGAGCGTTCTCGTGGGTGATACCGCGTTTGGTTACGAAGTTATAGATACCGCCCTTACCCTCTTTGTCTCC
>JAKSNE010000077.1 GCA_024400135.1 Paludibacteraceae bacterium | reverse complement strand
GCTCGTCTTGGAAATCGGTGGTTTCTAAAACAACATCAATGGTATCAATGCAAGCGGGTAGCGGTTTGGGGTTATAGACTCCGTGGTAGGTAGTAGGGTCTTTTTTTGTATCCACGGCAATCAGTTCGATGTGTTCTTTTTTATCCTCATCAAGGGTAATAATCAGTTGCATCGATGCGAGGGATCTATAAGCACCGCCCTCTTGGACAGATGTGTAGGTCTTGTTAAGGTCGTCCATCGTATAGACTTTGCCATATTCGATGGTTGTGGTTCCTTTCTTGAACAATATATCAAAACGGCAACCGGGTGTCTCGAGGACTAACTGCCAAGCTTGTTGGTAATCGTTGTACGACTTGGCGTACCACTTGAAAGTGACATTCTTGGTCTCGCCTTTCGTTGCCGAAGGTCCATGAGCAATGGCTTTCTGTATGGCAGGTGTGAGAGGCTGAGAGGCAGAAAGGCTGACAGGCTGAGAGGCAGATGGGGTGAAAGGCAGAGCCTTGTACACGGCTTTGGACGAGATGTCCGTTGCACTTAAACTAAGAGATAAGCAAATGCTTAAAAAAGTAGTAAGAATTTTATTCATGATATACCTAAATTTATGAATATACGTACGCGCAATTAAAAAAAAACGGCACAAAGGTACAACATTTTTTTCAAATGTGCAAATAAAATCTCACTTTTTTAACAGAAAAATGTATTTTTTTGCTCAAGCGTAACGAACACCCTTCGGTAACCCTTCGGTAACGTTTCGGTGACATCTCGGTCTAGTACCGTTATTACACTTACATTAGAGGCTAATAGTTCTTACTTAAGAGGCTAATAGTACACTGGTGTTTAGCAGAAGGTGGTAACGTCTTGTTGGCTGATTTGGGAGCCGGAGAGGATGATGAGGCGCTCGACGACGTTGCGTAGTTCGCGGATGTTTCCTCGCCAAGTGCGCGATTGGAGTAAGGCGATAGCTTCTTTGGTGAAGGTCTTAACGGCAATGCGCTGTTCGTCGCAGATCTGCTGAGCGAAATACTCGACCAAAGCGGGTATATCCTCCTTGCGTTCCTCTAACGAGGGCACGTGGATAGGGATGACATTGAGGCGGTGGAAGAGGTCCTCGCGGAAGTTGCCGTCTTCGATCTCCTTACGCAGGTCTTTGTTGGTGGCAGCGAGGACACGTACATCGACTTTGATGGTCTTATCGGCACCGACACGGGTGATCTCGTTCTCCTGTAGGGCGCGTAGCACTTTCGCTTGCGCGGGCAGACTGAGGTCGCCTATCTCGTCGAGGAAGAGCGTTCCGCCGTTGGCTTGTTCGAACTTCCCTGCCCTATCCTTGACGGCACCGGTGAAGGAGCCTTTTATATGTCCGAAGAGTTCGCTCTCGATGAGTTCGGAGGGGATAGCGGCGCAGTTGACCTCTACCATGGGCTTGCTATTACGGTGGCTTTGCTCGTGAATGAGGTGAGCGACGATCTCCTTACCGGTACCGTTATCGCCGGTGATGAGGACGCGTGCGTCGGTGGGTGCGACCTTATTTATTAGTTCGCGTATATGCGCGCAACCCTCGGAGTCGCCGATCATCCGGTTACGGCTTGCGACTTTCTTGCGGAGGTTAGAGACTTGTTCTTTGGTCTCACCGAGTTCCTGCTTGAGGGACTGGTGGTCAATGGCGTTCTTCGTGGTGACGAGGAGACGGTTGAGGTCGAGAGGTTTCTCGATGAAGTCCCACGCGCCTTTCTTAATCGCTTCGACGGCGGTCTCGATGTTTCCGTGCCCGGAGATGAGGACGATAGGTGCTTTGACCTTGTCGTGCAGTTCTTGGAGGAGGTCTAAGCCGTCTTTGGAGGGCATCTTGACATCGGAATAGATGAGGTCAAAGTCCTCGCTAAGGGCTTTGTTTATGCCTTGTTGACCGTCTTCGGCTACGTGGACTTCGTAACCTTCGAACTCTAAGATTTCTTTGAGGGTGCTGCGTATCGCCCGCTCGTCATCAACTACTAAAATTTTAGCCATAAGTTTATCGTAATTTTTTGATTGTTTTATCTCGTTTTGTTTTTTTATCTCTCACAGATTACACAGATTACACTGATTCTCTTTTTTATTATTCCCTTCTATTTCTTTATTTCTGTCCCTGTAAGTAAACTTCCATGTCCAATAAATAAATCAATAGTAGGCGCAGTTCCGCTTTGCTACACTGCGGTGTGCTTTACGCACACTTAATAATAAAAATTATTTATAGGTTCATTCCACAGATGCCTTTTCCCTATAGACGGTTTTCCCGTTTCATCGGGACAACCATGCTACTGACGCATCCACCTAATAAAAATTCCACAGAACCTATCAGCCTCTCGATTTTTAATACAATTTTTAGTTGGATTTTCTTTGATAGTCTGAACTCACTTATCTTATGCTAAAATCTTTACTTAAAATCTGTTCTTAGCCACAAGGGCACGATTATTTCAAAATCAGTTGACGACTTTTTTTATTTTATTTCGCTTCGCTCAGAAATCCTATAAAAATCTATACAAAAATCTTACAAAAAATCTTTCTGTGTAATTTCTCCCAATAATTTATTATTACAACGCGCCGTTGCGCGGTGTGGAAGGTGATGTCGGCTCTGCCGATGGAGCCTTCCTTTTGCTTTTTAGTTTTATTATTGGATGAGAGAGTTAACTCGGTCAGACAATAAGAAAATAAAAAGGTATAATAAATTATCAAATCTGCGAAATCTGTGGAATCTGTGAGAGACTTTAACAAAGTTTTTCGCAAATTTTCTGCAAAGATACGATTTTTTTTGCGTATATCAAAAAAAAGTTGTAATTTTGTAGCGTTTTTTTGAAGAATAAGGAACAAAGACAAAGGACAAAGGACAATTTTATCGTGATTTTACAAGAATTGCACATATTAAACTACAAGAATATCCGCGAGGCGGAACTGATGTTTGCGGATAAAATGAACTGCTTTGTCGGGCTGAACGGTCAAGGTAAGACGAACCTACTGGACGCTATCTACCTACTCTCCTTCACTAAGTCCGCGTTCGTGCCGAACGACAGTCAGGCGATTATGCATGGGGAGGAGTTGTGTTTTGTACGGGGAAAGTATAAAATAGTTGAGAGTGTAGAGTTGAGAGTTGAGAGTAGTTCGAAAGTTGAGAGTTCAAAAGTTGAAAGTGAGGAGGTGACGTGCGGGTTGAAGAGGGGGGTGAAGAAACAGTTTAGACGCGGGACGAAGGACTATAAACGACTACTGGACCATATAGGACTGATACCGTTAGTGATGATCAGCCCCGAAGATAACGAACTCATTGCCGAGGGGAGCGACGAGAGAAGACGATTCCTCGATGTGGTTATCTCCCAATATAACAAGACGTATTTGGAGAGTTTGACGAAGTATAACGCGTTGCTCAAACAGAGGAATGCGGTGCTGAAAGAAGTTGAGAGTGTAGAGTTTAGAGTTGAGAGTAGTTCTAAAGTTGAGAGTTCTAAAGTTGAGAGTTCAAAAGTTGAGAGTTCAGAGGGGTTATTGGAGGTGTTGGAGATGCAGATGGCGCCGCTGGCGCAGGCGATATTTGAGGAGCGGACACGGTTTGTGGAGGAGTTTATTCCTATTTTCCAAGAGATATACAACGAGTTAGCCGATGGGCAAGAACAGGTCAGCCTACGCTATGTCAGTCAGTTGCAGAACCGCGACCTGATGCAAGCCTATAAGCAGACAAGACAGCGCGACCTGATCTTAGGATGGACGAGTCAAGGGATACACAAAGACGAGTTGGAGATGTTACTCGGCGACTATCCGCTCAAACGTGTAGGCAGTCAAGGACAACAGAAGACGTTCCTTCTCGCGATGAAGTTGGCACAAGCCATCCATTTGGGTAAGCCAATCTTACTGCTGGACGATATATTCGACAAACTCGATAGCGAACGGGTACAACGGATTATTCGGATTGTGAACAGTGACCGCTTTGGTCAGATCTTTATCACCGATACCGACCGTCAGCACTTGACGGATATCCTGCGTCCCAACGAGCAAGCATTTATTTTTCACGTTCAAAATGGTGTTATTGAAAAAATATAAGCTACTGCTGCTCTGTTGCTTCCTTGCAGCAACGATGTCGGCAGCCGACCGCGTAAAAGCGACGTGGATTGCTTCGGTGGCGAACATCGACTGGCCTCGCGCGAGCACGATAGGCAATAGCGCACAGCAAGAGCAAGACCTCATTAACTTTATTGACAGCCTGCAGGCGGTGGGGATTAACACGATTATCTTTCAAGTGCGCCCGACTGCCGATGCCTTCTACGCCTCGAATATAGAGCCCGTCAGTCATTGGCTGACCGGTAAGCAAGGCGAATGGGGCGAGGCAAAGCCTTGGGACCCGTTGGCTGTGGCGATAGAACAGGCACATCTGAGGAAGATGAGTCTGCACGCGTGGCTCAATCCGTATCGCGTGAACATAGGTTCGATAGCGATAGAGGATTTGGACGAGGCGCACCCGATGCGGCTTCATCCGGAGTGGTTTTGGAAATACGGGACACAGTGGTATTTTGACCCTGCACAAGAGGTGACGCGTACTTGGCTATGCGACGTGGTGAGGGATATTATCGCGCACTACGACGTAGATGGCATACACATGGACGACTATTTCTATCCCTACCCCATCAAAGGTCAGTCCCTACCCGACCAAGCGCGGTTTAAGGCGGACCCAAGAGGGTTTGAGGATATAGGTGACTGGCGGCGAGATAATGTGAATAAGACGATACAAGCGGTGAGTGAAACGATACGGGAGATGAGCGAGGATATCGTGTTTGGTATATCACCGTTTGGGATATATAAGACGAACTATGAGCAACTTTACGCGGATATCGTGCTATGGGCAAAAGAAGGCTGGATAGACTACGTGGCTCCGCAGATTTATTGGGCGATAGACAGCACAGCTGCCACGGATTATGCGACTTTAGCGCGTTGGTGGGCAGAGGCTATTCCTGAGACATGCGACTTATACACCGGTCACGCGATGTACAGGATGGGACAAGGAAAGCATTGGAATACGGGTGACGAGATTGTGAGGCAGAACGTGGTTAATCAAGGGATAGAGGCGATTGATGGGGAGTGTTATTACTCAGCGAAATTTGTTTTGAAGCAGCCAAATGCGCTATTGACTAAACAAAA
>JAKSNE010000076.1 GCA_024400135.1 Paludibacteraceae bacterium | reverse complement strand
AGTTCAACTGCTCTGCTATCTCTAAGACTTGCTCGCGGGATTCGGCAGCACAAGGACCTAATATGAATGTCTTCGACATTGATTAAATGATGAATTGATGAATGATGAATTGATGAATTAACGCATAAGGAGTTTGCCGGATTGGAGGATGCGCGTATCGCCTTCCATAAACGTGTAGAGATAGAACTGATTCGGTATTAAGTGAATCTCTAATCCCATTGCGTTTTCGAAGTTGAAGAGGTGCTCTCTATCATCCGAGTCCAAATCAATGTCCGCAAAGTTCGTATTTACCGTATTTAACTTATATTCGCCATGGCAGTGTCCCTTAACATCGTACAGACGGAAGACAACGTTCTTACGGATGGTAGCTACCACAATGTTCGTTGTTCCGGGCACATACTTGAGCAGCACATCGCGTGAAGTAGGTGTCTGCGCGTCATTGATAGGCGACTTGGTGAAGAAGATATAATACTTACGTACTTGCTTTGAAGCCGATTCGCAAGCGATAATCGAAGTATCGCCCACCGACTTAGCATTGATACTAATCTTAGCATTCTCAGACTGCGCGATAGCTTCAATAGTCGGAGGTGTCATACCTTCCTCTAAGTAATAGGTATAGAAGTCCATCTCGGGTGAGAAGTTCGGCATCGAGATACTATCAAGGAGGATATCCACTAAGTAGTTGTTATCATCAAGCAAGATTTGTTGGGTAATAGCATAGGTCATACGCGATTTACCATCTTGCGCGGTGACATTGACATAGATAGTATGCTCCGCGGAGACGGAAACGATAGCCGAAGCCTTCGGATCGGATAGGATATAAGTAACATCCTCAGCGGTATAGAAGACGGTTGAATCGGAGCCGACAGGGAAGGCAACCGCGTAGTCTATCTTTTCTTTATCGAAGTCCTCCAGAGGCGTACCCTTCAAGAGGATAGACATCAGATAAGCATCATTATTTCTATCCACCGTGACGGTAACCACATATTCGCTCTCAAACTCGATGTTCTCGGCTTGAACATGGAAACGGGTTACGTACATGGTATCGCCCTCGACGAGGAGGAGCGTATCGGAACGGGTAATCGTTTGTTCAATCTCTTGCTCAACAGCAGTAAACTGAGGAGCCTTCTGCCCATAGCCCACCATCAAATCGTATTGATAGACATTCTCTTTGAAGTCCGACAGAGGAGTTCCATCCATCAGAATGGTGAGCAGGTTCGCATTCTCGGAGAGTTTATGTTGGAAGACGATGCGATAGGTCAGTGTGGTGCCGTCTTCTGCGCGAACGATGAGGGAAGTGGTATCATCGATAGTCAGGCTATTGACTTGCTGCTCGTCTGTCTGTGCCACCCAACCTACAGAAGGTAACGGAGCGCCCTTCTCTAATTGGTAGAGATACGTAAAGATCTCCGGATCGAAACCGGCGAGTGCTTTATTGCCCACGTAGATCATTTGCAGGTGCGCATTTGAATCCAGTTTCTTAAGGAAGTGGATGGTATAGAAACGCACATTCCCGTTTTCGGCTTCGACCATGATAACGGCTTTATCGAGTGCTTTCACACCCTCTACCTCGGGTAAGGTGATGACGGTCACGTTCTGGTACTCGTCACCAGCGGTGAAGGATACAACAGGTTGTTCGTCACTATCCACGTAGAGCGAGTATTCCTCGACTGTGCCGGCAAACGTCTCTAAGCGTTTATCGTTAATAAAGATGTTCTGTAGGGTATCAACATCGGATTTCTGTATCTCGTAATTGACGCCATAGACGCGTTGGCGACCATCTTGTGCGGTAACGGAGATACGGCGTTGGAGCAGGTACTTGTTCTCCAGAACGGTGTCCATAACAACCTCTTGGTAGTCGTCGCCCATCTCCCAATCGAGGTTCGGGAAACGACGTTCGCCCATGGGTAAGACGAAGTTATATTCGTTGGTGGTCGCCACAAAGCCCGGCAATATCTCTGCGTTTTGATAGATTGCTTTTAATGTATCTACCGTTGATGGTTGGTAATCAAAGATAACGACATATTGAGCTGTAGTAAGGTCTTCTGCCGTGACTTCAATCATGGCTTTCGTACCATCAAAGACAGCGTCTGCCACAGTTTGCGTTGCGTCGGATTGTTGTCCGACCACTTCGGGTTCTTTGTTCTTTTCGCCCAACGGCAGAGCATAGGTATAGACGTACGTCGTAGGTTCAAAGTCAGCAATCGGTTCGCCGTTCACGAAGATATTAGAGAGCAATGTGTTAGACGACTTAGGAATGATATATTGTATCGTATAAGTATTCGTTACCGCATTATCTTTTGAAGCGACATTGAGTTGTACTTGCCATCCGTTGCGGGAATAGGTAACTTTTTGTCCCTCTTGTCCAAGAACGGCTTGCACATCCGGCATAGTCGTTGCGCCAAGCGGTAAGTTAATCGTGTATTGGTTGTTCATCGGCGAGAAGGCGAGCATCGGGTTGAGTTCGGGCAAGAACTCGCTCATAGGTTGACCATTAAGGGCAATATCCGATAACGTTGCACTGGCGGCGAAGGCTTCGATATAAACATCAACCTCGTAGTGACCGGTGGTGGTACCGTCTTGCGCTTTCGTGTCGAGTTTGACAAGTACGTTCTGGTCATAAGCCGAATCGGTACGTGTCACCGTGACGAACTTATCCTCCGCAGCCCAAGTCACGTCAAAACCTGCTTCTTGTACTCGGGACGAGTAGTAAGCGTAAGTCGGCGAGAAGTGGTCAACGGGTTTATTTTGGATAAGGATAGCGCTTAGTTGTGCGTTGTGACTCGGTTCTGCCTCCACGGTAACGTTATAACTACGTACCGCCGATTGGTCTTCGGATGTGACGGTTATCATTGTTTGTTCGCCCAACTTACTTCCTGCCTCAACCATCACGGTTGCATTATGTGCGGCACGATACGTGATAGCAGGCATTGTAGGCTCTTGTTTTTTAGCCTCCGGCGTAGGCAGAACGACCGTATAGTCCGTTGAATCGGCACGGAAGCCGTCAAGTTCTTGACCGTCAATATAAATCATCTCCAGTTCGGCAATATTCGATAAATTAGGTTGAATGGTGACGGTATAAGTCTCCTTATCAACACCATTAGGAGCCGTCACTTCAATGGTATAGACATTTTCGTTACGGCTGATAACCACTTGCTGTTTAGCATAGACCGGAATAGCACGCAGGTCAACGGCTTCGTTGGTGATGAGCGTATATTCCTTGATCTCCGCATTGAAGCCGGTAATCAGTGTATCGGCTACTAAGATTGCACGCAGATTGGTGTTCGCGACATCCTCCTGAGGTTGAGAGAGGGTGTAGGTCTTCGTAGCTTGTGTACCGATTACTTCCCATTGAATCTGTTTCTCGGTTTGAACCATAACAACAGAGTCGCGATCGTCTTCGCGAGTGAAACTAACCCACTCGGGGAGAGGAGCGGTCTTCTCATAGTTCGTACCGCCGAAGTCGATCGGTACAGTACCATCTAACTCAAACTCCGTCATTATACCTTGCGTCTCGCGCGGTTGGGGTTGGGGGGTAATGGTATATGTACCGACGGTTCCGTCTTGTGCGGTGACAGAGAACACGCCCTTATCCATCACGACTGTCTGTGCATCTTCGACCTTGATGAAGTTCAAGTCGGGCATCTGGTCAGCAGTGATCGTATAAGAACGAGTAGCAGGATCGAAGTCTGACAAGCCACTAATCGCGGTTAAGTTCGTGTTATTGCTTAAAGGACGAACCATCTTAATCTTATAGGACTTTTGCGTACCGTTCTCAGCTTTGACAGCGATGGTCATCGTAGAGTCGGCATAAGTCATGGCGATCGTTTGCAAGTTCGATACCGGCTTGTATGTGATGTCGGGCAGTTGAGCCGTAGTCATCGTATAAGTATAGTCGGTAGTAGTCGCATCAAAACCGATTATCTCTAATCCGTTCACCAAGAGGCTTTGCAGGTCAGCACTGCTTTGCAGCGGACGAGTGACGGACAGCGTATAGTCGGTATAGGTGCCGTCCTCGGCGAAGTTACGAATGGTTGCGGTACGTTTGCCTTGTGCATCCTCCTCTGACCAAGTGACGAGTTGGGCTTGGTCGCTTACTTGACCCGTAAAGGCGAGTGTGGGGATACGTGTTTGCTCGCAGTCATCCAGCGTGACATTGAAAACGGTTCCCTCTAAGGACGCATCTAAGCCGTTGACTGTCAATGCGGAGAGTTGGCTATTGTAGGAGAAGCGGATATAATCTAGATACATCTCTGCACCGGAAGAAACAAGCCAATGTTGTGGTGTGGCATTAGAAGACTGATTGGTTGCATTAACCGCAATATTCATTCCCTGAACTGCTATTCCATTTGTGTTTAGCGGATGGTGAATCTCTTGATAGTTAGATGACGTTTGCTTATTAACATAATCAAATGAATGTTCTTGACTAGCATTATCAAAGAAACGGAATGCAAACAAAGCCCCTTCTCCTTCGGAACCTTTTTCTTTGAGATAATAGCGGAAAATAACACTATCGGGACTATTACGGAATGGTATTTGATCATAGAACTGGGAGGACGTTTGTCCTGCCACAGCGAACGAGAAATTCAATTTACCGAGTGTTATGATAGAAGGTATTCCACTCTTCAATGCTGCCCAATAAGTTGTAGTAAATTTCACAACATTGCCCGATTGGGTGATCTCGGAACCCGTCTCGGCTGTACCCGCATAGGTATCCGCATAATCCGCAGCCACTTGCCAACCCATTGGCTTCTTAGCAGAAGTACGGGTGGCGGCATTCGTCCACTCTGTAAATTCGCCATTAGGAATACTATCGTTAGGATAGTGGAAATAGATTGTATATTGATTTGTATAAGAATCTGAGGTTACCGTGCAGTTCCAAATATGAATATCGGCTATTGGCTCACATAAAACATCCGAAGATTTCGTATATATTACGTTCGGCATATTAATCTTTGTACGATTAACAATATACGTAAATGTATTAGAATCAAAGGTTTCAAGAGGCGATCCATCTATCGTAATTCCATTCAACACCGCCGGATTTTGGGTTGACACATTTGGCGTAATCGTATAAGTCAAGTCCTCATAATCGGAGTGATTAGCCATGACATTAATGGTGGTAGGATGCAACGTACCTCCTTGCTCAACAAAGACGATTTGTTCATTGTAACTCTTTTCGTAGATA
>JAKSNE010000075.1 GCA_024400135.1 Paludibacteraceae bacterium | reverse complement strand
CCGGGAGCTATCGAAAGAGACCTCAAACTTAGACAACCTATCTATGAAGAGACGGCTCGTTACGGGCACATGGGTAGGACACCGGAGGTCGTGACCAAGACGTTTATTAACGGCAATGGCAAACCCTTCCAACAACAAGTGGAGTTGTTTACTTGGGAGAAACTGGATCGCGTAGCCGATGTTAAACACGCTTTTGGAATTGAGTAATATGAAGCCAACTGTCAAAACATCTCTTTGGGTCAGTGCTATCATCGTTGCGGCGGTAGCCATCGACCAAACTATCAAACTCTATATCCGCACTCACTATGCCCTTGGAGAAAGCTATCAAGTCACCCCTTGGTTCTACTTGTGCTTCGTGGAAAATGACGGAATGGCGTTCGGTATCGAGTGGTTTAATAAGATTTTCTTAACGCTTTTCCGCATCGTTGCCGTAGGTGTGATAGGCTGGTATATCCATAAACTTATATTGGGTTCAGCGAAGCGGTCCTACCTCGTTTGGGTTGCTTTGGTGATGGCGGGCGCTATCGGAAACATCGTTGATTGCGTTTGCTATGGCAAACTCTTCGGGTACGCCGGATGGTTTTACGGCAAAGTCGTGGATATGTTCTATTTCCCGCTGATTACGAATAGCGCAGGAGAGTGTATCTTCTTCCGACCCGTCTTTAACTTTGCGGATAGTTGTATCACTGTGGCAGTGATTGTGATTATCCTCTTTTACCGAAAAGAACTGAATCAAACCCTTGAAAAGAAGTAACCTCTATATTATCTTATTAGGTCTATGCCTGCTCGTGGGTTGTAGTCCGAAAGGAGTGCTCTCCCGTCGGCAGATGGTGAATGTGTTGGTCGATTTGCATAAGACTGAAGCCACATTAAGTGTGGCAGGGTATAACTATGGGCACGAGGAGGCGTTTGGCAAATGTTACTATGTAGTGCTGGAGAAGCACGGCATCACACAAGCGCAGTTTGATAGTTCATTGGTGTGGTACACAAAGCATCCGGAACGTTTTGATAAGATCTATCCGAAGGTGGTCGCCCGTTTGGAATCCGACTTAAAAACATGGGAGGAAGAGCATCCTACGATGGTTGAAGCCAAACCTCTTCGTGAACTGCCGGATTTGGATAGATTATTGTATCAAACGCGGTACGGATTGCTGTTAGATTACTGGGATATCGGCGAAAATTACAAAAAAATGCAAAAAAGTGAAGAAAAATTTGTGTATATCAAAATAATTTTGTAATTTTGCACGCTTTTTTGAAAAAATAAACAACACGTCACGTTGGGCAGTGGCTAAGAATAGCGTAAATGATGTCTGTCGACGTGGCCATTAAAAACAATTTATAAATGGATACATTAAGTTACAAGACTGTATCAGCAAACAAAGCAACTGCTCAGAAAGAGTGGGTTGTTGTTGATGCAGAGGGCCAAATTCTTGGTCGCATGTGCACGAAGGTAGCTAAGCTCCTCCGCGGCAAGTACAAACCCAGCTTCACTCCTAATGTGGACTGCGGTGACAACGTAATCATCATCAACGCCGATAAGGTGAAGATGACCGGTAACAAATGGGAAGGTCGCACATACGTGCGCTACACCGGTTTCCCAGGTGGACAACGCGAGATGACTCCCGCTCAATTGTTAGCGAAAGGTTCTGATCGTCTGATTAAGAAAGTAGTAAAGGGCATGCTTCCTAAGACTCGTCTTGGTAGCCAATTGTTCAATAACCTTTACGTTTTCGCAGGTGCTGAGCACAATATGCAAGCGCAACAACCCAAACAAATCGATATTAATACCCTTAAATAATAGAAGAATATGGAAAAAATTAATGCATTAGGTCGTCGTAAAGCTGCTGTTGCACGCGTTTACGTTAATGAAGGCGCTGGAAAGATTACGGTCAACGGTCGTGATTTGGAAGCATATTTCCCTTCTTCTATTCTTCAATTTATCGTTAAGCAACCGCTGAACAAACTCGGTGTTGCTGAGAAGTACGATATCCAAGTGAATCTTGATGGTGGTGGTTTCAAGGGTCAAGCAGAGGCTCTGCGTCTTGCAATCGCTCGCGCATTGGTGAAGATCAATCCCGAGGACAAGAGCGCCCTTAAGGCTGAAGGCTTCATGACTCGTGATGCTCGTGAAGTTGAGCGTAAGAAACCCGGTCAACCCAAAGCTCGTAGACACTTCCAATTCAGTAAACGTTAATATTTATTTAATTCTACTAGATGAGTCTGCCAGCGTAGCGGTCTCCTACTAGCAGAATGCCAAACATTAAAACCAAATGAGAACAAATTTTGATCAATTACTTGAGGCTGGTTGCCATTTCGGTCACCTCAAACGTAAGTGGAATCCTGCCATGGCTCCTTATATCTTTGCTGAGCGCAATGGCATTCACATCATCGACTTAAACAAAACGGCTGTTAAGATTGAAGAAGCTGCTGAGGCTTTGAAGAATATCGCTAAGAGCGGACGTAAGATCCTCTTTGTTGGTACGAAGAAGCAAGCCCAAGAGGTTATCGCCATTAAGGCTCAAGAAATCGGTATGCCGTACATCACCGAGCGTTGGGCAGGTGGTATGCTCACCAACTTCCCCACCATCCGTAAGGCTGTCAAGAAAATGTCGAGCATCGACAAGATGATGACCGATGGTACGTTCGATAATATCTCCAAACGTGAGAAACTGCAAATCACTCGTCAACGTGAGAAACTGGAGAAGAACCTCGGTTCTATCGCTGACCTGACTCGTCTCCCGAGCGCATTGTTCGTTGTTGACGTGATGAAAGAGCACATTGCTGTTGCAGAAGCTAACCGTCTGGGTATTCCTGTATTCGGTATCGTAGATACGAACTCTGATCCTTCGAACATCGACTTCATTATTCCTGCTAACGATGACGCTACTAAGTCGATTGAGGTTATCCTCAACGCTGTTGCTGCTGCCATCCAAGAGGGTCTGGAAGAGCGTAAAGTAGAGAAGGCTGACGAGGAAGCCGCTGCTGCTCAACAAGAGGAAGAAGCTCCTGCAAAGGCTGCTCCTGCTGCCAAAGAGCGTCGTGCCCGCGTTCGCAAAGCTACGACCACTGAGGCTACCGTAGAGAAAGTGGCAAGCGCAGAGGCTCCCGCTGCTCCCGCTGAAGAGGCAAAAGCTGAATAATTACTCTAAACTCTCAACTCTAAACTAATAAAATTATGGCTGTTACATTAGCTGATATTAAGAAACTGCGCGACATGACCGGTGCCGGAATGATGGATGTCAAGAAGGCTCTGGAAGAGGCAGTTGGAGATTTTGAGAAGGCAAAAGACCTTCTCCGTAAACGTGGTCAAGCTATCGCTGCTAAACGTAGTGATCGTGAGGCTTCCGAAGGTTGCGTTTTGGCAAAAGCTGAGAATGGCTTTGGTGCTATCGTAGGCGTTAAGTGCGAAACCGACTTCGTGGCTAAGAATGCTGATTTCGTTGCAATGGTTAAGAAGATTCTGGACGCTGCCATGGAGCATCAACCTGCTACCTTGGACGAGCTCAAGAACCTTAAGATTGGTGATTTTACGGCACAAGACCTCGTTACCGAGCGTAGTGGTGTCACCGGCGAGAAGATGGAACTGAGCGATTACGCTTTCCTCAAAGCCGCTAAGGTAGATGCTTACAACCACCTTGGTAATAAACTGTCTTCGTTGGTTGCTGCCGATAACGCTGACGCTGACCAAACGACCGTTCACGGTGTGAACATGCAAGTAGCTTCTATGAGTCCTGTTGCTCTGGACGCTGACCATGTAGCACAAGAAGTGAAGGACAAAGAGTTGGCTATCGCTATTGATAAGACCAAACAAGACGAGGTCGTTAAGGCTATCGAGAACGCACTGCGTAAAGCCGGTATCAATCCTGCTCACGCTGACAGCGATGATCATATCGAGTCTAACCTTGCTAAGGGTTGGCTGACTGCTGAACTGGCAGAAGTGGCTCGTAAGATCCGCGCTACCGTTCCCGCAGAGGCTGAGGCTAATCTCAACTTGAAGAAGATTGAGATGATTGCGCAAGGTCGTTTGCAGAAGTTCTTGAAGGAATCTACTCTCGTTGAGCAACAGTACATCATGTCTGAGGCTAAGGAGTTGGTAAAAGACGTCCTCAAGAAAGCTAACGTCGTTATCACTGATTTCAAACGCGTAACTCTCAACCAAGAGTAATACAATATAGTTGAGCGTGGGTGTGGCGAGTCTCTCAACTCTAAACTCTCAACTCTCAACTATAAATGGGGGGTATTAGCTCATCTGGCTAGAGCGCGACACTGGCAGTGTCGAGGTGAGCGGTTCGAGTCCGCTATACTCCACAAGAGACCTTCGGGTCTCTTTTTACAAGAAGCGTAAGATGAATACCGTTAAATCTAATCTCTTTGCCCTTTGTTTGGCACTTTTCGTTGCTACTACCATTGTGGCAGGTAATCAGCTTACCTATACAGCCATCGAAAAACTACCCGTAACGGATACGCTCCTTTATGCCGGTCTTCACCCGAGCGCTTTTAATGTAAAAATGATTTCCCATCGCTTTGATGATGGTAAAGGTACCATTCTCTTTAACGGCGAACTCACCACTATTGGCAGTAGGGCTTTCTACGCTTGCGATGGCTTGACATCGATAGATATTCCGGGTTCTGTCAGAACCATCGGTAGCGAAGCGTTCTTCTTTTGCTCTCGTCTCCAAAACGTCTCTTTTGGGTTGGGTATCAATACGATTGAAAGTAATGCTTTCTGCTGGTGCGAGAACCTAACATCTGTCACCCTTCCTATTACCCTTTACACGCTTGGTGATGAGGCCTTTAGCCTCTGCGGCTTGACGGAACTGAAGATTCCCTTAGCCGTCACTGAAATAGGTACTGATGCTTTTGGGTTCTGTTCCCAATTGACTTCTGTCACAGCGCAATGGGGAAAGGAATCGCTATTGCCGACTATGGGCGAGGACGTGTTTGTTTATATTGCCGATGGACAAGGACCTCAAAATGCCACGTTGCATATTCCTCATAGTACCCACCATATATACGATTATGCAGACCAATGGATGGACTTTGGTACCATCAATGACGATTATGACCCATCTTCCGCATTGTCTTCTATAAGCGGTGAGGCTGTCACTCCTATTAAAGTCTTGCAAGACGGACATATCTACATCCGCCGAAATGGCAGACTTTATCCCATTTTTTACTAATTTTTGATGTCTTTTT
>JAKSNE010000074.1 GCA_024400135.1 Paludibacteraceae bacterium | reverse complement strand
TGCCACCGATATCTACTAACGGCTTGCCCGGAAAACGGGTCGAAGCATAACGTGCGGGGATAATTCCAATGTATTGCATATTGTTTGTTTAGTTGTTTAGACGTTTAGTCGTTTAGTATTTTGGTTAACAAATGGATGGCTCCGGCGAGGGTTTTGACTTGTTGGATGGTGAGGTAGCGTTTGCCGGTTTTGACGCCTTGGCGGTTCACTTCTTCCTTGAGTTGACAGCGTTCAGTCTTGTGGACTGCGTATTGTAATATCTTGCCGAAGGTCTCACTTTGCCAATAAGTCTCCCTATTCGTAACGAAATACAACGTCATCTGCTCTTGTTTGAGGAAGATCTTTTCGATACCCATCTCGCAACATAACCAGCGTAATCGAACGACATTAAGTAACTCTTGTGCTTCCTCGGGTAGAGCACCAAAACGGTCAATGAGGCGTTTCTCAAAGGCAAGCAGTTCGTCCTCGTTATTGAGGCTGTCCAACTCCTTGTATAATGTGATACGCTCGGAGATATTCTCGATATACGTATTCGGGAAGCAGAGGGGTAGGTCGCTTTCGAGTTGGCTGTCGTTACACCAATTTAGAGTGTAGAGTTTAGAGTTTAGAGTAGTTGCGCCTAGCGGCGATAGTTGAGAGTTTTCACTTTCCTCTGTCACTTTCCACTCGTCGCGGAGTTCTTCAACGGCTTCGTTGAGGATACGTTGGTAGGTGTCGTAACCTAGGTCGGCAATGAAACCGGACTGTTCGGCACCAAGCATGTTGCCTGCTCCACGGATATCAAGGTCTTGCATAGCGAGGTTAAAGCCCGAACCGAGGTCGGCAAACGTAGTGATAGCATTCAGACGACGACGCGCATCTTCGGTGAGCAGTTCTTTCTCGGGAGCCACGAGATAACAGTACGCCTTGCGGTTACTACGTCCCACACGTCCACGCAGTTGGTGGAGGTCGGCTAAGCCATAGTGTTGTGCGGAGTAGATAATCATCGTGTTCACGTTAGGGATATCCACTCCGGACTCGATGATGGTCGTGGAGATAAGGATATCGTAATCGTAGTTAATGAACGCTTCCAGTTTCTCCTCCATCTCGTCGGAGGGCATCTGCCCATGTGCCACAACGATACGTGCCTCGGGACAGAGCTGGTGGATACGGTGTTCGATACGCGGTAGCATCTCGATGCGGTTATTGACAACAAACACTTGTCCGTTGCGCTCTAACTCTAAGGTTAGTGCCTCTTTGATTATATCTTCGTCCTCGGGAGTGATAACCTCCGTTTGGATAGGATAGCGGTTCTGTGGGGGTGTATTGATGATACTTAGGTCGCGTGCGCCGAGTAACGAGAACTGCAACGTACGCGGAATAGGCGTAGCCGTGAGGGTGAGGACATCGACATTCGTGCGCAAGGATTTGAGTTTCTCTTTGACGGCTACGCCGAACTTCTGCTCCTCGTCGATGATGAGCAACCCGAGGTCGTGCCACTGCACTTGTTTGCCCACGAGTTTATGGGTGCCGATAAGGATATCTATCTTTCCTGATTTGAGGTCAGCCAGTACTTCGGCTGCCTGTTTGGGCGACTTGCCACGCGAGAGGTACTCGATACGAACAGGGAAGTTCTTGAAGCGATCTTTGAACGTGTTGTAGTGCTGTAAGGCAAGAACGGTAGTGGGCACAAGTACTGCCACTTGTTTGCCATCGGTAGCAGCTTTGAAGGCAGCCCGCATCGCTACTTCGGTCTTACCGAAACCTACATCACCACAAACCAGTCTGTCCATCGGTTGCGGACTCTCCATGTCTCGTTTGACATCGAGGGTGGCTTTGGCTTGGTCAACGGTGTCCTCGTAAAGGAAAGAGGCTTCAAGTTCGTGTTGCATATATCCATCGGGCGTATAGGCAAACCCTTGCTGACGTTTGCGAGTAGCATAGAGAGCAATGAGGTCGCGGGCAATGTCCTTGACCTTATCCTTTGTGCGCTCTTTGAGACGCTCCCAAGCACCACTACCAAGTTTGGAGATCGTGGGAGCCGAACCCTCTTTGCCTTTATATTTGCTGATACGATGCAGGTTATGAATGCTGACGAAGATCGTGTCTTCATCGCGATAGAGGATACGTATCATCTCTTGCGGTTTGCCATTCACGGTGGTGGTGATTAGTCCGCCAAACGTGCCTATGCCATGGTCGGAGTGAACGACGTAGTCGCCCAATCGCAGTTGATTGATCTCTTTGAGGGTAAGAATCGCTTTGCCTCGGCGGGCTTCCTCGCTGCGTAAGGTGACTCGGTGGAAACGCTCGAAGATCTCGTGGTCGGTGTAGTAAGCCACTTTGTTGTCCTCATCGACAAAACCAGTGTGGAGGGACTGGAGAACGAAATTTAGACCGCTGACGCTGAAGGACCGCTGCGCTGAAAGACCGGCTTCGCCTGAAGGATCGTCTTCCGCAGACGAAACGTCTGCTGCTGCAAGACTCTCTAAGATGGAGCGTAGGCGGTCGAGTTGTTTCTGTTGTTCGGCGAGGATATAGATGGTATAACCCGCCTCTTGTTTGGCGTGTATATCTTCCGCCAGCAGGTCGAAGTTCTTGTGGAACGGCGGCTGCGGGATGGTGTGAAACTCCCGCTTGTCGTAAGTGGGGAAGAAAGACTTCTGATTGATCTCGATGGTGTCCTTGTCGTCTAAATAACTATCCAACTCTAAACTATCGCCGTTAGGCGTAACTACTCTAAACTCTAAACTCTCAACTTTAAACTTTACCAGGCTCCAATCGTTGCTTATCCATAGCGTATCTTTCGCTAAATAGTCGGTGATGAATCCGGTGTCGTTATTGTCGTCTAAAGCAGGAGAGATAGCCACCGATTCAACCTTTTCCTTACTGAGTTGGGTCTCGATATCAAACTCGCGAATAGAGTCTATCTCGTCTCCAAAGAAATCGAGGCGGTAGGGTAGTTCGTGGCTATAGGAATAGATGTCCATTATCCCACCACGAATAGCAAACTGCCCGGGTTCATATACGAAATCCACTTTTGTGAACGCTTGCTCAAAGAGTTGCTCTTTGATGGCACTCATCGCTATCGTCTGCCCGACGTGAAGGTTAATCGTATTGCCGGTTAATGTCTTGGGCAGAGGCGTCGGCTCTACCAATGCCTCCGGATAAGTCACTATTGTGATTGAAGAATGACTAATGACTAATGAAGATTGTCCTTTGTCCTTGTTCCTTACTCCTTGCTCCAGCAACGCATTCAGTACCTCGGTGCGTTGAATACGCATCGCCTCGTCCGTGCCTTGTCTTCTTCTCTTTGAGGTAGGGAAAAAGACGATTGAAGATTGTCCTTTGTCCTTTGTCCTTGCTCCTTGCTCCAAAGCCTGCAAGTCCTTAAACAGGTAGAGTGCCTCGTCGGCATTATCCATCACAATGAGGGTAGGGCGGTCTTTGCAGATCGTACTAAGGGTGAGTGCTCTGGCGGAGCCATGGAGCCCTGTGAAGAGAATATGTGATGGTTTCGTTTTCAATGTCTATCTAAAGAAGAAAGAGATACCGATTGTGTTAATCAGGTCGCCTACAAGGTCCTTTTGAATAGGCGTTTTGATAAAATGTTGCAGATATCCAACTGTGGTATAAATACTGATTGCGTAGTTGATAGAGTATTCAAGGCTGCAAGTGAACTTGGCGGACGGCACCCACGTGTCAATGATATTCACGTTGTAGGTGTCCTTGCCTTCTACAGGTGTGACATTCTCCAAGGTGAGACAACTGGCTCCTGCAAAAAGCGTAAACCCCAATGACCACTTATTGTTATACTCGGGGCGTTTGAGGTATTCCTTCAGGTTCTTGACCAAGGGGAAACGATAGCCGCCACCTACGAGCAAATCCATAGTCCAGTCTCTGCCTTTCGATATGTTCGTGAGCGATTGCTCAACCTCGTTATACCAACGGGTATAAGCATCAAACTCTGCGGCAACGCACCAACCGACCGTCTTGTATGAACGATATTCCAATCCTGTGCGCGTATAAAAACCGGGGTTAGTCTGTCCGGCTTTAGGACTATAGGCACAACCCAACTCAAAAGGAAGGGTCAGGTTATTGAGGAATGCTCCAAACGTCATTTTCTTTGCCGGTTCAATGCGGCGAACCTCCCATTCACCACAAACCTCTAAAGTGCTGTCACGCCAAAGACTATCCGTTTGGGCAGATAGCAGAGGCATACAACCCACAATAAATACAAAAAGTACAAATTTTCTCATATTATCCCAATTTAGGACTGCAAAATTACAAAATTTCGCGCATATACGCAAGCGCGAACATCATTTTTTATTCGCGAAAACGTCGAAACGATGTTTTTAAACACCTTTTGTTCATTTTATTGCATTTTTATTTGGTAGTGTCAAAAAAAAGTTGTAACTTTGCGGCTCGTTAGGCAATTTGTGCAATATATTGAAAAAATAACTCAAAATTCATATTTCATAATTCAAAATTAACTTATTATGGCAGAAAACAAATTAAACCTGTTGGCTGACTTCCCAAAAATCTCCACGAAAGAGTGGAAGGAGAAGATCATCACCGACTTGAAGGGTGCCGATTTCGAGAAAAAACTCGTTTGGCGCACTACGGAAGGGTTCAATGTGCAACCTTTCTATCGTCAAGAGGACCTCAAAGGTCTGAAAACTACTGTCTCCGCTCCGGGGCAATTCCCTTACGTTCGCGGAACGAAAGAAAACAACGAATGGGCTATTCGTCAGAACATCTGCGCTTGCAAGAACGCCCGTAAGGCGAATGCAAAGGCATTGGAAGTACTGCAAAAAGGTATCACTTCCATCGGCTTCTGCTTGGATTCCGACAAACTGAACTATCGTTTTATTAAGTCTCTGTTGAATGGTATCGATGCTACCGCTGTCGACCTCAACTTCACCATCTGCCCTTGCGCTGCTCCGAAGCTCGCCGGTTTCCTCGTTCGTTACTTTGGACGTAATAGATACGACTTCAAGGCGGTTCGTGGTTCCATCAACGTGGACCCGTTCAAGAAGATGTTGTTGCAAGGTAAGAAACTCTCTCGCGAAGAGGTTACCGAGAAACTTGTGGCTACTATCAATGCCGCTAAGACGCTCGTTAACTACCGCGTAGTGAATGTGAACTCCGTTATCCTTAATAACGCAGGCGCTTATAGCGCACAAGAGTTGGCTTACGCTTTGGCTTGGGGTGCCGATTATATGACTATGCTCACCGAGGCCGGTGTTCCTAACTACCTCGCTGCTCGTGAGATCCGCTTTAACATGGGTATTGGCG
>JAKSNE010000073.1 GCA_024400135.1 Paludibacteraceae bacterium | reverse complement strand
AAGTCAAACGACAATCACAAGGGCTTTTGTAAACCTTTTGCAATACTATTACGGTTCTATCCGGCACAAAAAAAGCCCCGCTCACCACGTGAACGGGACTTTTTGCGAATATCTAAGCGATTACGATTCTTACTTAGGATGGGAGTAAGATTATTCTTCAGCAGCGAAATGCATATACGAATCGTTCCAAGAAGTTTCAGTTTTAAGGGCAGTCTTTATGCTTGCATCTGTTACGCCATAGACGGTGCAGCCATTTTGTGTGTCACAACCACAAGACTCAAACATATCTTCCTTTTCACTTGCAACCTTAAAATTATTGCTCAATGTCAGGCTTTCGAGAGCCTTGCATTTTTCGAACATATTACTCATATCCGCTACATTCTCTGTGTTGAAACTGGAAAGATCAAGGCTGGTAAGAGCCCGACAGAAACGGAACATATTATACATATCCTCTACATTCTCTGTGTTGAAACAGGAAAGATCAAGGTTGGTAAGAGCATCACACCAATCGAACATAGAACTCATATCCGTTATATCCTCTGTGTTGAAACCGGAAAGATCTAGGCTTTGGAGAACAGTACAGCCACTGAACATATTCTCCGCAGTAGTTGCATGGATATTGCCTAAACCTGTGATGGACTCTGCTGCTTTACATCCGTCAAACAAATTTTCAAGATTTGAGTTAATCTGGCTTGCAGCGGTTTGGATACGAAGTGTAGTACCATCCAAGACTTCCCACAAGGTTTTATCATCATTCAAAGGTTTGTGGCTACCATCTTCCTCATAACCACTAACATCCACACCCGTCTCAATAACAATGGCTGTAGCGGTCTGTTTACCTAACGAAAGGGCATTGGTCCATTCAACCTCTTGGGGTGCTGCTTTCACCTCTTTTGCAGGCATATTCAGGCACTTGTCTGCCACAAAGGTTTGGGCAGCAGAAGTAGCAAAGGAGCAAATCATAGCAGGAGTAGCGGCAGCGTCATATACCTCTACCTCGAACTGATACTCACCCGTAGGAACGACCATATAGAAAGGAGTTGCCTCTTCCGAATTTGCACCAATCGTTTTACCACCGGTGCAGGTCAGCGTATAAGATTCGACAGGCTCGGCGGTCATGTTCTTAAACACAATCTTACCAATGGTCATGTCTGTGCCGTAGAGGTTGAGTTGCACCATTGCATATTGAGCCTCAAGGATTGCAGGAGTACCTAATACGCAACCGGTTGCCGTAAAGAGCATCTTGTTAGCAGGGATAGTCTTGTCTGTTGTATATTCCTGTGCGCTCAAAGCGGGTTCCTCAATAGGATACTGAATATCAAACGAGCTACCTGCTGCAGGCATCTCACCTGCGAACTCGCCGTCAGCCGTTCCTTCACCGGAACTCAGCGTAAAGGTAGCGGTGTTTTCACCTACTTTCACCAAGATTTGGTCACCTTCTTCCCAAGTGAAGTCAATTTGATCGTCGATAGTGTTATCCACACCGGCTACTTTGTTAGGACCTTGTTGAGCACCGGTACCGATGGTCAGAGTTACTTTTTGTCCTTTCTCAAAGGGAGTACCTTCGGGAGCGTTATTGAGGGCATTGTCTTTCTTGTTGCAGCCAACGAGCACTAGCAGCGCAGCTGCGAAATACATTAACTTTTTCATAATAGATAAATGCTTAATGATGATTGATTACCATGCTCCATCGGTTTTTTCAACGGATTCTAAACTTGCAACGGGTGAATATCCCGGACCGGGAGCACTAGCGCAGACAATGCTGCTGTTGATGACTTGGAGAACGTTCGTCTCCGGTTGATTGTAATGTTTCATACGTTTAATTTTGAGTTAATAATTATTGTTGTTTTTGTAACTTACTATATATCAATAATTTACCCCCCCCCATTTCTGGGGAGGGCAATTGCTTTTACTCTGTATTTGTATTACTCGGTGGCATTTATTGGGGGCACGATTATTTGACCGCTAATTGTTCAAATCGAAAAATATAATTATCTTTCTCGTAGGACAAAGATAAATTGCCTGTTGAGATTATATCCATACCGATTACCATGTGTACAGGCAATAAGGGAAGAACATCTACTTGAACACACCACTTGTCATTTTCCGACATAGCCACGATACATTCTGACTCCCAGCCATCTGCTATACCGGCACTACCCTCAACATGAATCTCAGTTCCACGGCTAAGTTGCAGAGCATCGCTAACTTCTTGACTAATCGCAGAATGTTGAGAACCCGTATCTAAGATAGCATCAATTATACATTGTTCGCCAGTCAACGGATTCGCCAACAGACACGGGACGTATATCACGTCGCATTGGGCGGGTAAAGTTAACTCTAACATATTCGTGTTCTTTTCCTGTATTAATACTTTGTGCTTGTTGCCTTGGTCTATCACCAATTGGCAAACTGAATCCCATAAAATGTGTCATAATTTTTTAGATTTAGAGTAGATACCTTGTGATAGTTTTCCATTTTCGGGTGCAAAGGTACAACTTTTTTTTGACATATGCAAGAAAAAATAAAAAAATATGCGCAAAATTTTGCACATATGAAAAAATTTCTGTATATTTGCACTCAAATACGACCGATTATGAATTTCACACACTTACATGTACACTCTCAATACTCCGTATTAGACGGAATGAGTAAGATCTCTGACCTTGTTGATAAATGCCTGCGCACAGGTATGCGCGCTATTGCCCTCACCGACCATGGCAACATGTACGGCATCAAGGAACTGTTAGACTATTGTAAGAAAGTCAATAAGAGCCGCAAGGAGGAGATGGGAGACGACTTTTGGGCATTCAAACCGATTGTGGGTTGCGAGGCTTATTGTGCTCGTCGTGGGCGACACAGCATGAGCAACGAGGAAGCGATCAGTCCCGAAGGCAAGACCTATATCATCGACCGTTCGGGTTGGCACCTTATCCTACTCGCGAAGAACAAGACGGGTTACCATAACCTATGCCGCATGATCTCCTTGGCGTTCATGGACGATGCGTTCAAATACACCTCCCGTATCGACAAAGAGCTTTTGGAGCAATACCACGAGGGGATTATCTGTTGTAGTGCCTGTCTGGGTGGAGAACTGGCACAGAAAGTGCTGAAAGGACTAAAAGACCGCTCCGCTGAAGGACCGCTGACGCTGCAAGACCGCATTGCTGAAGGACAGTTCAAGGAGGCGGAGGAGACGATTGAGTGGTTCAAGGGAGTGTTTGGAGAGGATTATTACATTGAGATACAGCGTCACCAAACGGACAAGCCGGGTGGAGAGCAATCCACTTATCAGAGTCAGAAAGTGGTCAATCCGGTGCTTATTGAGTTAGCCAAGAAACATGGTGTGAAGGTTATTTGCAGTAACGATGCGCACTTTGTAGAGGAGGAACACGCGGAGGCGCATGACCGACTTATCTGTCTTAGTACGAACCACTTTGTGGACGATGCCGATCGAATGCACTACACCAAGCAGGAGTGGCTGAAGACACCCGAGGAGATGGCGGCTATCTTTGCCGATATACCCGAGGCATTGGAGAACACGCAGGAGATAGTGGATAAGGTGGAGATATACGATATTGACTCGGACCCGATTATGCCTAAGTTCCCCATACCCGAGGAGTTTGGTACGGAGGAGAGTTATCACCAAAAGTTCACCGACGAGCAGCTCTTTGAGGAGTTCACGCGCAACGAACACGGTGAGGTCGTTCTCTCCGAAGCAGAGGCGCAGAAGAAAATCAAGAAACTCGGTGGTTACGACAGGCTTTATCGTATTAAGTTAGAAGCAGATTACTTGGCTCACCTCGTACACGAAGGGGCAATCAAGCGTTATGGACAGGAGCGCGTAGATAATGACGAGGTGCTGAAAGAGCGTATCACGTTTGAGTTGCACACGATGAAGACGATGGGCTTCCCGGGCTACTTCCTTATCGTGATGGACTTTATTCGGGCAGCACGTGAAGAGTTAGATGTGAGTGTAGGTCCGGGACGTGGTTCGGCGGCAGGTAGTGTGGTTGCCTATTGTTTGCGCATCACCGACCTTGACCCGTTGCAATACGACTTACTGTTTGAGCGTTTCCTCAATCCCGACCGTATCTCCTTGCCCGATATAGATACAGACTTTGACGATGCCGGTCGTCCGAAAGTGATTGACTGGGTGAGCAATAAGTATGGTAACACGCACGTGGCGCACATCATCACGTATGGTCAGATGGCAGCCAAGTCGGCTATTCAGGACGTAGGTCGAGTACAGCGTGTTCCCCTACCCCGCGTGAACGAGATCAAGAGTTATATCCCCGATCGTGGGTTCCCCGATAATATCAAAGACGAGAAAGGCAAGAGCCCCAAGCTCAACCTCAAGAACTGCTACAAGTATGTGGCTGAACTAAGGCAGTTACTGCACGGCGACGAGCCGGAGATACGTTCGATGTTAGAGTATGCGCAACAGTTAGAAGGTACGGTTCGACAGGTGGGTATCCACGCTTGTGGTGTGATTATCGGCGCTGATGACTTGACGAAGTTCGCTCCGTTGTCGTCGGTAGAAGACCCAAAGGAGAAAAGGCGTATCCTCGTTACCGAATATGACGGTCACGTGATTGAGTCGGTGGGATTGATTAAGATGGACTTCCTTGGGTTGAAGACCCTAACGATCATCCGCGAATGCCTAAAAAACATTAAGAAAGCGCGTGGTGAGGACGTGGATATTGACCACATCAGTAAGGAAGACGAGTTGACCTATAAGCTCTTCCAAGAGGGGCGCACAGTGGCGGTCTTCCAGTTTGAGTCGCCGGGTATGCAGAAGTACCTTAAGGAGTTGCAACCTACGGTTATTGGTGACCTCATTGCCATGAACGCCCTCTATCGTCCGGGACCGATGGAGTATATCCCTTCGTTCATCAAACGTAAACACGGACTGGAGCCTATCACGTACGATATCCCCGTGATGGAAGACATCTTAAAGGACACATATGGGGTCACCGTCTATCAAGAGCAGGTGATGTTACTGAGCCGTAAGTTGGCGAATTTCACGCGCGGACAGTCCGACCAGTTGCGTAAGGCGATGGGTAAGAAGAAGATGGACGTGCTGCAAGAGTTAAAGTCGAAGTTCATGGATGGCGGTAAAGCCAATGGACACGACGAGAAGATATTAGAGAAGATCTGGAAAGACTGGGAGGCGTTTGCGTCCTACGCGTTCAATAAGTCGCACGCGGCTTGCTATGCTTGGGTAGCATATCAGACGGCTTACCTCAAAGCCCATTATCCGGCAGAGTTTATGGCGGCTA
>JAKSNE010000072.1 GCA_024400135.1 Paludibacteraceae bacterium | reverse complement strand
GAGTTTAGAGTGTAGAGTTGTTGAAAGTTTATAGTTAAAAATGAGGGGAGCGAGAGTGTCGAGTGAGTGTCGAGTGACCCTCGACCGAGTGTCGACTCAAAAAGAGAGTTAAAATACCGATTAAACACCGTTGTAATTAGTGTAGAGTGTAGAATGTAGAGTGTAGAGAGGGTTGGATGTCGCGGACCATCATTTCGATGGAGGTGACGCCATTGAAGGTGTTTTCGGTCAGTTCGTAAACGACATCAACAGGATTGCCGTTTTGTATATGCAATGCCAAATCGCCCTTACCAAACGCGATACCACTGATGGCAGAAGTGCGGTCGGTGAGGTCGAGTTTGAGGTGCTCGCCCGTCTTACCGCAGCGTTTGGTATAACGATTATTGATCATCTTGCGCGTCAAGAACAGCGGGCGCGGGTTCTCGGGTCCGAAGGGTTCGAGACATTTCAAGACCTTAAGTAACTGGGGCGTGATATCCGCCAATTCGACCTCGGCTTCGATACGAAGCGTAGGTTCTTTCTGTTCGGGCAAGATGTGCGACTGAACGTAAGCCTCAAAACGCTGTTTGAATGCCTCTAAGTTTGCTTCGGGCAGGGTCAGTCCTGCGGCAAAGAGGTGACCACCAAAGGTGGTGAGCAAATCGGAGCAGGCGTCTATTGCCGAATATAAGTCGAAGCCCTCGACCGAGCGGGCAGAGCCGGAGATAAGACCGGCTGCGCCTGAAAGACCGCTGTCGCTGAAGGACCGCTGCGCTGAAAGACCGCCCTCCGGGCTGCAAGACGTTAAGACGATTGTAGGACGATAATAGGTCTCGATGAGTTTGGAGGCGGCGATACCGACCACACCTTTGTGCCACGAAGGGTCATAAACGACCGTCGTACAGCGATTGGCATTCTCGGGATCATTGGCTAACTGCTCCAACGCTGCGGCGGTAATCGTGTCCTCTTTGCCCTTGCGCTCTTGGTTGTATTGATCTACCGCTTGAGCCAAAGCCAATGCCTCGTCAAAGTCGGTGGAAAGTAGCAGTTTGACGGCTTCCGAGCCGGATTTCATTCGTCCGCAGGCATTGATACGAGGTCCAATCTTAAACATCAAATCCGTGATATTCAAGGTAGGTTTGCTACCGTCCGCCTTACTGCCTAATGCCGTTTGAATAAGTGCTTGCGGACCGATGAATGGTTGCGTATTGAGTTGCTGCAAACCGAAATAAGCAAGCAGCCTGTTCTCGCCCGTCAGCGGAACGATGTCCGAAGCAATGGACATAACACAGTATTGCAGCAGAGGCTGCAATATGACCGCTTCGTTGAATGACCGCTGCGCTGAAGGACCGCTATCGCTGAAGGACCGCAGCGCTGAAAGATAGCGCTGGGTGTAGGCTTGGCAGAGTTTGAACCCAACGCCGCAGCCGGAGAGGTGTTTATAAGGATAGTCATCGTCCTCACGCTCCATGTCGAGGACCGCTACCGCAGCAGGAAGAGTATTGCCGGGCGTGTGGTGGTCACAAATGATGAAGTCAATGCCTTTTTGAGTAGCGTATTCCACTTTATCCACCGCCTTGATACCACAGTCGAGGGCGATGATAAGCGTAGCACCAATCGATTGAGCATAGTCGATACCTTGGAAGGAGATGCCGTAGCCCTCTTTGTAGCGGTCGGGGATGTAGTAGTGTAGAGTTGAGAGTGTAGAGTGTAGAGTAGTTGAAAGTTGAGAGTTGAGAGTTGAGAGGAAGGAATAGACGAGGGCGACGGAGGTGGTGCCGTCCACGTCGTAATCGCCATAAACGAGGATGGTCTCGCCCGTTTCGATAGCGCGGTGAAGGCGTTCAACGGCCTTATCCATGTCGCGCATGAGGAACGGGTCGTGGAGTTGGTCAAGCGAGGGACGGATATACGTTCGCGCCTCGTCGGCAGTGGTGATACCTCTATCAACCAGCATCTGTGCGGACAAAGGACTGATATGCAGTTCCTTGGCAAGTTGCTTACACAGTTCTTGCTGTTCGTCAGTGAGTGTTTTAATCTTCCAATTCATACGTGTCGGCGTCTTGGTAAAGAGGTAAGACGGTGCGGAAATGGTGCAACGCCTCGATATCGAAGGTGGCAATCTTCGTTGCTTGTTCATCGTCAGCAAACGTGACGAGGGGTTCGGGACGAGAGCCATAAGCAATAGAGTGCCCATTATAATGCAGTCCTTTATCGTCCTCGCCCACGGGATTGACCGCCGCGATATAACACTGGTTCTCAATGGCACGAGCCGGAACGAGGTGGTCCCAATAAGCGATACGGCACTCGGGCCAGTTGGCGCAAACGAGCAGGATATCGTAGAGGTCGTTCTTGTCCTGCCTCAACCAAACAGGGAAACGCAGGTCGTAACAGATAGCCAAACGAAAGCGCACTCCTTTATAATTTATAATAGGCTTAGTCGTGCCGGCAGTGAAGAACGTGTTTTCTCCGCCGTGGGCATAGAGGTGGCGTTTGTCAACAAAGACCGCTGCGCCTGAAGGACGAAGGAAGAAGCCTCGATTATAGAGGTGACCGTGGTCGGAACAGATAAACGAACCCGCGATAGCGATGTCGGTTTCGTCCGCGAGGCGTTGGAGGGTGGTAATGGTCTCACCATCAATAGGTTCCGCCAGTTCGGGCTGAGAAGTAACAAAGCCCGTGGTGAACATTTCGGGCAAGAGAGCAATATCCGCTTGTCCTTGTAGATTACGGATGTGTTCTACGGCTGCCTGAAGGTTGCGTTGTTTATCCGCCCAAAAAATGGTATATTGCAAAAGTGCTACTCGCATTATTTTTTTTGTTAAAAATTTTTTCAGGCTGCAAAGATACAAAATATCTTTGATATATGCAAATAAAAAAATAAAAAATAAATAAATTTGCACAATTAAAAAAAAAGTTGTACTTTTGCAGCCCGAAACGAAAAATGCGGTTTTTATGAGTAAAAATTTAGTTATTGTTGAGTCTCCTGCGAAAGCGAAGACGATTGAGAAGTTTTTAGGAAGTGATTTTAAGGTTTTATCCTCCCAAGGTCATATACGTGATATCGAAAGTATGGGAGGTAATAATATGGGCATTGATTTCAAGAACGATTATGCCCCTAACTATGCTATTGATAAAAACAAAGAGGGTCTGATTGCGACTCTTCGCAACGAAAGCAAGAAAGCGGACACCGTTTGGCTCGCAAGCGATGAAGATCGCGAGGGAGAGGCGATTGCTTGGCACTTGAAAGAAGTGCTCGGGCTGGACGAGAAGAAAACCAAACGTATCGTCTTCCACGAGATAACGAAAGACGCTATCCTCAATGCTATTCAGAATCCACGCGATATAGATTATCAGTTGGTTCACGCCCAACAGGCACGTCGTGTACTCGACCGTATCGTTGGTTTTGACCTCTCCCCTATCCTTTGGAAGAAGATCACCACCGACCTCAGTGCCGGTCGTGTACAGAGTGTGGCGGTTCGCCTTATTGTAGATAGAGAAAAAGAGATTGAGGACTTCAAGACGAGTTATAACTACCGCGTGGTGGCGGAGTTCACGGGCAGCAATCCCGGGGACGCGAGTGTACTCAAAGCCGAGTTAGACAAGCCTTTTGCCAACAAGAAACTGGCAATGGACTTCTTGGAGCTTTGCCAAAAATCCCTCTTTAAGATAGAGGAAGTCAGCAAGAAACCCGGTCGTCACACGCCCGCTCCTCCGTTTACGACCAGTTCGTTACAACAAGAGGCGGCTCGCAAACTTAAGTTCCCTGTCTCGAAGACCATGCGCCTCGCGCAGTCCTTGTACGAAGCCGGTAAGATAACCTATATGCGTACCGATAGCGTCAACCTCAGTACCTTAGCCCTCGCCACCTGTAAGGAGGAGATCATCAAGATGTATGGCGAACGCTATCACCATTGGCACCAATACACCACCACCAGCAAGGGCGCACAAGAAGCGCACGAGGCTATTCGTCCTACGTATATGAGCGTCCACAAAGCCGGCGAGAACAGCGACGAGGAACGCTTATACGAACTGATTTGGAAACGCACCATCGCCAGCCAAATGGCGGATGCCGAACTCGAAACTACCCATATATCGGTAGGGATGACGGGCAGCCCACGCCAGTTTATGGCACAAGGCGAAGTGGTTGTGTTCGACGGATTTATGCGGGCTTACGTGCAGTCGGTGGATGATGCCGAAGAGAGTGCCGCAGCCTTATTGCCGATGATGGCAGTCAAAGAGCGACTGAGACTGCGCACCGCCAATGCCATACAGAGTTACAAGAAAGCCCCTTACCGCTATAACGAAGCCACGCTCGTCAAGGAGATGGAAGGACTGGGTATAGGTCGCCCAAGTACCTACGCCACTATTATTGAGACCATCCTACAACGCCACTACGTGGAACGCGGTTCGTTCTATGGTACAAAGCGTACCTTTACTACGCTGACCCTGCAAAACGGCAAGATCACCGAGAAACAGAAGATGGAGATGGCGGATGTGGATACACAAAAACTCTTCCCCACGGATTTAGGGCGGTTCACTTCGGATTTCTTGGTGGAGACCTTCCCCAATATCCTCAGCAATGACTTCACCGCCAAACAAGAGGAAGCCTTTGACCTCATTGCCGATGGTAAGGAGAACTGGGTGAAGACCGTCGATGATTTCTATAAACAGTTCCACCCAATCATTGAGAAAGTGGAGTCGGGCAAACTGAAAGGTATCCTCTTGGGTACCGATCCTAAGACGGGTGCCGAGATAAGAGGTAAAGTGACGAAGAACGGCAGTTGTGTGCAGATGTCCACGGACGAGAACACCAAACCCACCTTTGCCAGCCTCAAGAAAGGACAGTCTATTTATAAACTCACCTTACCCGAAGCCTTGGAGTTGTTTGTGAATGCCTATCCGATTATACGGATGGTCGATGACGAAGAAGTGACCATCAATGAGGGCAAGTACGGTCCGTATATCAAGACGAGTAAGGGGTATATCAGTGTTCCCAAGACCTTAGACCCCAAGAACCTCTCGGACGAGGACATCCGCGCATTGATTACCAAACAAACGGAGAGTACGGCTCCTATTCAAGACTGGGGAGATGTGCAGATTCTCAATGGTCGTTACGGAGCATATATCAAAACCAAGGACGGAAACTGCCACTTGCCCAAGGGTGTCAAACCTGAAGATTTGACCAAAGAAGACTGTTTAGAACTCTATAAAAAGAGCAAAGAAGAGCCAAAAGAGCCAAAAAAACAATATTATAAGCGAAAAAGTGCAAAATAATTTGCATATATGAGAAAAAAGCAGTAATTTTGCACCCGATTTGGTAAAAACGAGTACGCTTTAGCGATCAAGCGGCTCGTCGAGCCGCGAGAAGTAGCGCAGTTGGTAGCGCACCACGTTCGGGACGTGGGGGTCGGGCGT
>JAKSNE010000071.1 GCA_024400135.1 Paludibacteraceae bacterium | reverse complement strand
ACGCTACGGTTATGAACGACGTTGTTGCACGTTGGAAAGATATTGATCCTTCCGGTCTGAACAACGTGAAGGCTAACGTTAAGGCTGCTAAGCATATCGTTAACGGTCAAATCGTTATCGTTCGCGAGAATAAGGAATACAATATCCTTGGTACCGCTCTCTAATCCCGATTAGAATAGTTAAAGAGACGCAGGTTTTTCGCCTGCGTCTCTTTTTTGTCTAATCTCTCACAGATTCCACACGCCCTGCGGGCTATTTCACGGATTGATTGATAATTTATTATTTTTTTATTTCTTTTTTTGTCTGTTGTAAGTAAACTTCCACACCCAAAAAGAAAGAACTAAAAAAGGGAATGTTCCTAACGTCACATCCCGTGCCTAACGGCACAAATAATAAATTATAATAAGGATATATTACACAGATGGGAAAGGGGGCAAGCTCTCCTATCCAATAACAAAAACAAAAAGTAAGAGGAAGGCTCCTTCGGCAAAGCCGACATCACCTTCCACACCGCAAAAAAGCGGTGTAATAATAAATTATTGGGAAGAAATTACACAGATACGAGGCGGAAAGGCAGATGGGCAGATAGGCAACAGGTTCTGTGGAATAAAAACCATTAATAAACCTTTATTGCGGATGCGGAAGCAACATGGTTGTCCCGATGAAACGGGAAAACCGTATCTAGGGAAAAGGCATCTGTGAAATGAACCTATAAATAATTTTTATTATTAAGTGTGCGTCAAGCACACCGCAGTGTAGTAAAGCGGAACTGCGCCTACTATTGATTTATTTATTGGACATGGAAGTTTACTTACAGGGACAGAAATAAAGAAATAGGAGGAATAATAAAAAAATATAATCAGTGTAATAGCCCGCAGGGCGTGTGTAATCTGTGAGAGATAAAAACGAGAGGAAGCATATATAACATGCGGGAAAAGGGCGAAACAACTAGTTTTTAACTAACTGAAAAAGAGTATTTTAATACCATTTTACGAACACCCTTCGGTGATCCTTCGGTAACCCTTCGGTGATCCCTCGGTCAGGTAACGTGATTACACTTACATTATCCTTGCGTAATTCTTGCGTAGATAGATGGAGAAAAAATAGGCAATTTAGGTGCAAAATTAATTTTTTCTACCAAATTCTTGCATATATCAATTTTTTTTCGTACCTTTGCAGCGTTTTTAGGAATCATAAACTAATACATACATGAAAAAACGCATTCTTTTCAGCACACTATGTGCCTTTTTTGCGATTATTGCTGTTGCGCAGACCAAAGTGACAGGTACTATCTTAGACGAGACGGGCGAACCTGCTATCGGCGCGAACATCGTCGCGGAAGGCACAACAGTTGGAACGGTATCGGACTTTGATGGACATTTTGAACTCATGGTCCCTTCCGAAGTAAAAAACTTAGTCATCTCTTACATGGGTTACCGCACTGAGACCGTCGCTGTCAAACCCACCCTAAAAGTGACCCTCAGTACGGACACCCAGCAGATTCAAGAGGTCGTGGTACAGGGTATGGTATCGCAAGACAAGCGTCTGTTTACCGGTGCTTCCACGAAGATCGAAGCCGAAGAAAACCTCGTTTCGGGTATGACCGATGTCAGCCGCAGCCTCGCCGGTCGTGTTGCCGGTGTGAGTATGCAAAACGTCAGCGGTACATTCGGTTCGGCTCCTAAGATCCGTATCCGTGGTGCAACGTCTATCTATGGTGCCTCCAAGCCCTTATGGGTAGTAGATGGCGTAGTGATGGAAGACGTGGAAGAGTTGAGCGCCGACGACCTCGGTAGCGGTGACGCTAACACGCTGATTGCTAACGCTATTGCCGGTCTGAACGCCGAAGATATTGAGTCCTTCCAAGTCCTCAAGGATGGTAGTGCAACCTCTATCTATGGTGCTCGCGCGATGGCAGGCGTCATCGTTGTCACCACCAAGAAAGCGCAGAAAGGTACGACGAAGATGAACTATACCGCCGAGCTGACCTACCGCATGAAACCCATGTACTACGATTACAACATTTGTAACTCGCAAGAGCAGATGAGTATATATCGCGAACTGGAAGACAAAGGCTGGTTGGAGTTCACAAGCCTCAGCGGTGCCAAGAACTACGGCGTCTATGGTAAGATGTACGAACTGATTGACACCTACAACACCACCGATGGCAAGTTCGGTTTACCGAACACGCCCGAAGCCAAGAACGCTTACTTACGTCAAGCCGAGTTGCGTAACACCGACTGGTTTGACCAACTATTCATCAATACGGTGATGCACTCCCACTCGTTCAGTATCTCCTCGGGTACCGACCGCGCCCGCATCTATGCTTCCTTGAGCCTGATGCACGACCCGGGCTGGTATAAGTCCTCCAACGTCATGCGTCTGACGGGTAACGTGAAAGCGACTTTCGACCTGAGCAAGCAAGTGCAGTTGACCCTCTCGACAAACGACAGTTATCGCCGTCAGAAAGCACCGGGAACGATTAACCAGAACGTAGATCCTATCACCGGTAAGATCAGCCGTGAGTTCGATATCAACCCGTTCTCGTACGCGATGAACACCTCCCGTACCTTGGATCCGGAAGAGACGTATCGCCGTAACTACTGCGGATTCAACATCTTCGACGAGTTGGATGCGAACTATATGGATTACAATATCTTGAATGCTAAGTTCCAAGCCGAACTGAGTATCAAACCCGTTCGCGGTTTGGATATTCGCGGTTTGGTAGCTTATCGTTACAACAACAACCATATCGAGCACAACATCATGGATAACTCCAACCAAGCCCGTGCTTATCGTGCCGGTATTGACCCGGAGGATGCCACTATTCGTGATGTCAACCCGTATCTGTACACCGATCCCGATAACAGTCAAGCCATCCCCGAGACCGTAATGCCCAGCGGCGGTATTTTCCACGAGACCACGAAGACCATCTCGCAGTTGGATGTTCGCGGAACCATTGCTTATAACCGCGACCTCGGTAAGGAAGGACACCATATCATCAGCGTCTTTGGCGGTGTAGAGATGAACATCGTTGACCGTAAGACTACCGAGAACTATGATTATGGTTACCAATACGACTACGGAGGCACCCCCTATATGAACTACACGCTCTTCAAACAGATGCAAGAAGAGGGCGGTACCTACTATGACAACTATGTTCAGTTCTCCCGTTCGTTAGCGTTCTTCGCGATGGGAACGTACTCCTACCGCGGCCGTTACACCCTCAACGGAACCATCCGTTATGAGGGAACGAACAAATTAGGTAAATCGACCCGTGCCCGCTGGCTGCCGACGTGGAACGTGTCCGGCGCATGGAACGCTCACGAGGAGCGCTGGTGGAAGCCTACCTTCCGCAAATGGTGGACGAACTTCACCCTCAAAGCCTCCTACTCGCTTACCGCAGACCGCGGACCGAGGAGTGCCGATAACTCGCTGGCGAAGTTCTACAGCGAAGTGCCTTGGAGACCGCTCAGCAGCGTACAAGAGACCACTATTTATCTGTCTTCGTTAGAGAACTCCGAGTTGACCTACGAGAAGAAACATGAGCTCAACATAACCACAGAGTTAGGGTTTATCGACAACCGCATCAACCTTGAGTTCAGTTACTACTTGCGTAATAACTTCGACCTGATTGGATATGTCAACACCCAAGGAACCGGTGGTCAAATCCGCAAACTCGCCAACGACGCCACGATGCGCACCAACGGTGTGGAGTTATCGTTGAAGACCACGAACATCAAGAAAAAGAACTTCACGTGGACGACCAACTTCACCTTCTCGCACAACAATGAGAAGATCACCCACCTCAATAGTACGAGTAAGATCTCGTCCCTCTGCTCCCGCTACGGAGCGCCGATGGAGGGTTACGCCATTCACTCGTTATTCTCTATTCCGTTTGCCGGTTTGACCGACGTGGGTCTGCCGATGTTCTACACGAACAAAGAGCACACGGAGACTACGACCACGGGTATCAACATGCAGGAATATGAGAACACGGACTTCCTCAAATACGAAGGTACTATCGACCCCGTTTGGGAAGGTCAGTTCCGTAACACGTTCCGCTTCTATGGCGTGACCGTTGATGTGAACCTGTTCTACTCGGGCGGTAACGTTCTTCGTCTGGACAACCTCTGCTACGCACGCTCAAGCGACTATAGCGACATCACTGCCAGCATGCGTGAGATGAAGAACCGCTGGTGCGTTCCGGGAGACGAGAAATATACCACTATTCCAACTATTGCTTCTAAACGACAAGTGAACTATATCACGAACTTATCCCGCGCGTACCAAGCCTACAACTACTCGACCGAGCGCGTAGCTAAAGGTGATTTCCTGCGTTTGAAAGACATCTCCGTAGGTTATGACCTGCCGAAGAAACTGTTCCAAGGACAGAAATACGTTTCTTCCTTCGGAATGAAACTCACGGCAAGCAACATCTGCCTGCTCGCAGCCGATAAGAAACTGAACGGACAAGACCCCGAGTTCCTTAACGCCGGTGGTGTAAGTTCACCCAGTCCCAGACAATTCACCCTTTCACTCAAACTTGGATTATAATCACGACTATGAAGCACACCTTATATATATTATTAGGAGTAGCGATGCTAACGGCATCTTGCTCTATTCTGGATACCAATCCGGATACGCGTACCACGATTGACTCCAAGAAGAAGATTCAGCTGCTGATGGGTAGCGCCTTCTCCGAAGCCAATCCGAATGTGATTGCCGAACTCAGTTCCGACAACATGATTGATAACAACGCTCCGACCTCTACAGGTCAAGTCTATACGATCAGTACATGGAACCAAGTATGTCACCAACTCTTTGCCTTCCAGGATGTCAACACCGGCATCAACCAAGACTCGCCTCACTACCTATGGCAAGGCGACTACAAGGCTATTGCCACCTGCAACCAAGCCCTACAAGCAATTGAGGACTTAGTGGCAGCCAAGAAATACACCGAAGCCGATCTGGCTAACGAGAAAGGCGAAGCGCTCATCACGCGCGCTTGGCACCATTTCCGTTTGGCGCAGATCTTCTGCCAAGCCTACGGCGGTAAGGAATGGAACAACAGCCATTTAGGATTAGTCTATATGACCAAACCCGAGACCACTGTTCACCCCTCTTATCACCGCGAGACGCTGGCTCAGACTTATCAACACATTGAAGAAGACATCGAACAAGGTTTGAAACTGCTCACCAACGATAGTTATATGACCGTTCCGCGTTACCACTTCAACGTGAAGGCGGCGCACGCTTTTGCAGCCCGTTTCTACCTCTATACCCGTCAATGGGATAAGGTAATCGAGCATGCCAACGTCGTCTTAGGATCCGACCGAGGCGCTGTCGCTGCCAAACTATTTGACGCAGAGCAAGCAACCTTGAACACCCCCAGTCCCGAACAAGAAGTGTATG
>JAKSNE010000070.1 GCA_024400135.1 Paludibacteraceae bacterium | reverse complement strand
GAAATGATTAGATAATGCGAATTAGATGGCTCATAGGATGTGTCTTACTAAGCTGTTTATACAGTTTAGCGGCTCCTAATGAGCCACCTTTGCGTATATTGTGGGTCGGTAATTCGTTTACGTATTTCGATAGTGCTCACGTCAAACTGCAAGCTATCGCCAAAGGCGAAGGGCGAGCGGTGCAGATCAATGCACAGTTACAAGGCGGATATAGTTTTCAGCGGCATCTTTACCGCGACAAGACGATGTCCGCAATCATGTACTATGTCTATGACATAGCTATCTTGCAGGACCTCAGTCGCCATTTGGCTTTATACGCGCAGGCGCCCGAGCGCTGCGCGCTAATATCTAAGGACGCGCAGGAACTCACGGATCGTATTCACATCTATTCGCCCAACGCGCAAATCTGGCTCGAACAGACCTGGGCGTTTGAGGACGGCAACTTCGGTGGGTTCGGTAGTTGGGAGACGTTTGATAAACTCTTGCAAGAAGGAACGGCTATGGTGGCTCGTAATATCGGTGCCAAGGTCGATCCTATCGGTGAGGCATTTAAGGTCTGCCGAGAGACGCATCCTGAGATAGAACTCTACACTCCCGACCGCAAACACCCGTCCGCCTACGGAGCCTATCTGAAGGCGTGCGTGACATACATAGCTATCTTTGGTCAACCGATTGTCAATGCCACCGATTGCGGCCTTGACAGCACCAAATGCGCTATCTTGCGAGGTATCGCAGTTACTAACCTTGCTAACCTTGCTAAACCCGCTAAACAATGAAATCCATTAGAGAACTATATCGAATCGGCATCGGTCCCTCAAGCAGTCATACTATGGGACCGCACAAGGCAGCACAGCTCTTCTATGCTCGCCACCAAGACGATGGTGCCAATCGTTTTGAAGTAACGCTATACGGTAGCCTCGCCGCTACCGGCAAAGGGCACATGACCGATGTAGCTATTCAGAGTGCTATCCCGGGGATAACCATCCTATGGGAACCGCACATCTTCCTACCCTACCACCCGAATGGGATGCGGTTTAAGGCGTATAAAGATGCCAACCTACTCGAAGAATGGGTCATCTATAGCGTCGGCGGCGGTGCCATCGGGGAGGATCCAAAGAGTCCTTCAGGCATAGCCGGTCTTGCAGCGCAGCGGTCTTTCAGCGATAGCGGTCAAGATATCTACACGATGTCCACCATGACCGAGATCCTCAAATACTGCCAATACTCCGGCAAGAGTTTTTGGGAGTACGTTGAGGATATCGAAGGCAAAGATATTTGGAACTTCCTAAGCGAAGTGTGGCACACGATGGTGGCTTCGGTAGAGCGCGGACTCGATGCCGAAGGTGTCCTTCCCGGACCGCTTCACTTGCGTCGAAAGGCGAACACCTATTACGTGAAAGCCACCGGTTATAAAGACAATGTCCGCACCCGCGGTTTGGTCTTCGCATACGCTTTGGCAGTAGCGGAAGAGAACGCATCGGGCGGCAAGATTGTTACGGCTCCCACGTGTGGCAGTAGCGGTGTGGTGCCGGGCGTACTCTATCACCTATGGCGCAGCCGCGAATACAGCGAGACGCGGATGGTACACGCCTTAGCGACGGCAGCGCTCTTTGGTAATGTCGTCAAAGAGAACGCCTCTATCTCCGGAGCCGATGTAGGCTGTCAAGGCGAGGTGGGTGTGGCTTGTGCGATGGCTGCTGCCGCAGCGAACCAGCTGTTTGGCGGTAGTGTGGCGCAGATCGAGTATGCTGCCGAGATGGGCTTGGAGCACCACTTAGGAATGACCTGCGACCCGGTGTGCGGACTGGTGCAGATACCGTGTATCGAGCGCAATGCATACGCCGCGGCGCGAGCACTGGATGCTAACTTATATGCTACCTTGACCGATGGCGCACACCGTGTTAGTTTTGACCGCGTGGTTGAGGTTATGAAACAGACCGGACACGACCTGCCCTCGCTCTATAAGGAAACCAGCGAAGGTGGCCTCGCCCGAGGCTTTACGCAAATGTAACCCTCGACCCCTCGAATAACCGAACAATCGAATAATCGAATAATCGAATAATCGAAAAATCGAAAAAAATGGAAAAGATTTTGACATATACCATCCCCCTCGTGCTGCTCATCTTATCGTTCGGAGCTATCCTTGCCGTCCGTTACAAAGAGGCAGACAAGCGCCGTCAGTGGGCGTTGCGCAAGGAGAGCCAGAAGATTATCTCCCCGATGCGGATGCAGGCGTACGAACGCCTCGCGCTCTTACTCGAACGCACCACACCCGAGCATCTGCTCCTTGGCGTGGCGGTACACGAACTCACGCCTACGCAACTCCAACAACACCTGTTGCAGACTATCCGGGCGGAGTTTGACCATAACCTCTCCATGCAGGTCTATGTCAGCGACGAGGTCTGGGAGAAGGTCCTGCTCGCGAAGAACGAGATGCTCACTTTCGTCAATGCCGTGGCGTTGCAGTTACCGAAAGACAGCACTACTCTCGACTATGCTCGCACCCTTTTGGAGGCGTACGATAATAATGGTCAAACACCGAATCAAATAGCATTAGAAGCACTCAAAGATGAAGCTAAGACACTGCTCTAATATCGTTTGCTCGTTAGCCTTGTTGGCGCTCATCGGCTGTTCGACCGACCCGTCGTGCCATCAGTCGCAGAAACCGCGTGCCGGACTGGCAGTGGACTCGATGATTGTGTGGAACGAGGAAGCATCGGTGTTTGTGGTTAGCGACAAGTGGGATACGGTCAGCCTCTATGGTGTACCTTCCGACTCGGTGTTGGTGTATCAAGGAACGAATGTACACCAGATCAACTTGCCTTTGCGTGGGGACACCACCGTCACGCAGTATCGTATAGACTGGAAAGGACGGTCGGATACCCTCTCTATCCACCATAACAACGACTACCAGTATGTCTCTTTTGCTTGTGGCTGTTTCGTCTATCACGTCATCGATAGTGTGTGGAGTACCCGCCATTTTATAGAGAATTTTTATATCACCGACTCTGACGTACAAGACAAGGGCGGAGAAAATATGCGTATTACTGTTCGATTCCGATGAGACGCCTACTGACCATATTACTCACCTTCGTCTGCTGCTCACTCTTTGCGCAACAAGATTCCTTACAGTCTTTCAGCGATAGCGTTCTTACAGCGCAGCGGTCTTTCAGCGATAGCGATCTTTCAGGCGAAGCCGGTCTTTCAGCCGCAGGCGTTCAGCGTCTCAAGGACGGTACGCGGGTCTATGCGGATTCGGCGATTTATCAGGGAATGAATATCCATTTGGATTTGTTTACTCCGATTTTAGAGTTAGCTCGTTCCAAGGGCAAGGTGCAGAGTTACGAGATCGGAATGAGTTGGCGACTGAAGCAGCGTCTTTACCCGACGTTGGAGTTAGGTTACGCGCGGGCGGAGTTAGACGCAGAAGGTGCTCACCACAACGGTCAAGGTGGTTTCTTCCGTGCCGGTATAGACTTGAACGGCTTGAAGAAACGTCCCGAGCGGTTGAATGCGTTATTGGTGGGTATTCGTATTGGTACAGCGGTGCAGGACTATCAGCTCACTAACGTGCAGGTCGTCTCGCCTTATTGGGATGGTGGTGTGCCGTATCGGTTTGATATGCCGCATAAGATTGGAGCGGATTGTTGGGGCGAGGTCGTGTTAGGCTGTCAGGTGCAAGTGTGGGAAGGGTTTCAGATGGGCTGGAACTTCCGATTGAAGATATTGATGACGCGCAAAGCGAAGGATGGTGGTGGCTTACCGGCTTATATCCCCGGCTTCGGCTACCGCGACGACACCAATTGGGGCATCAACTACTACATCGGATATCATTTTTAGAACGATCAAATATAAACAACAAACTAACAACATTTATGAAAAACGAACAAAACAACGGAAAAGTAGTTGCGATAGTAACTATGATGTTCCTCTTCGCTATGATCTCGTTTGTAACGAACATGGCTGCGCCGTTTGGCACGATTTGGAAGTTCCAGTACGACTGGAGTGGTATGATGGGTAACATGATGAACTTTGCTGCCTATCTGTTTATGGGTATCCCGGCAGGTCTGCTGCTCAACAAAGTGGGCTACCGCAAGACGGCTCTCGTGGCTTTGGTCTTCGGGTTTGTAGGTATAGCCGTGCAGTTCTTGTCCAGCCGTGTAGGGGCTACGCAACCTATCTTCGGTGGAGTGATTAACCTCAATTACTTCATTTATCTGATTGGTGCATTCATTTGCGGTTTCAGTGTATGTATTCTCAACACCGTCGTTAATCCGATGTTGAATGTCCTCGGTGGTGGTGGTAACAGAGGTAACCAATATATCCAGATTGGTGGTAGTTTGAACTCCTTAATGGGTACCGTAACGCCTATGTTGGTCGGTGTGATGATTGGTGAAGTAACGGCTAAGACTTCGATGAACGATGTTGCTCCGTTGCTTTTTGTAGCTATGGGTGTGTTTGCGTTAGCGTTTATTATCATTTACTTCACTAAGCTCGTAGAACCCGAACAAGAGGCTATGAACGTGAAGGAAGGTCTCCAAGGCGCACTCAAATACAAACGCCTCATCTTCGGTGTTATTGCTATTTTCTTCTATGTAGGTGTTGAGGTTGGTATCCCGGGTGAGATGATTTTCTACATCTCTAATATGCCTATCGAGCACGCTACGGCGGTAGCCGGTTCGTTAGCTGCTTTGTATTGGTTGCTGATGCTCGTTGGACGTTTCACCAGTACCTTCATCAGTGGTAAGGTCTCCCCTCGCACGCAGATTGTAGCGGTATCGAGTGTGGCTATTGTGTTCTTGCTGTTAGGTATTTTCCTGCCTGAGACGATTACGATGAATGTCTATGGTGTAGTGCCTGTTAAGTGCTTGTTCTTCATCCTCTGCGGTCTGTGTACGAGTGTGATGTGGGGAGGTATCTTCAATTTGGCTACGGAAGGTTTAGGTAAATACACGGCTGTTGCCAGTGGTATCTTCATGACCATGGTTGTTGGTGGTGGTGTTATGCCGCTTATCCAGGACGCTATTGCTCGTTCGGCAGGATACATGAGTTCCTATTGGCTGGTGATTGCGATGGTCGCTTACATCCTCTGGTTCGCCGCCTTCGGCAGCAAGAAAGACTAGAGTTGCCTAGAGTAACCTAGTCCTCCCTAGGAAGACCTAGGACCCCTCCGGTCAAGCGCAGCGTTCCGGACTATCCGGTCAAGCGCAGCGTTCCGGGCTATCAGGAATCCCCGCTCGCGCCATCTGTGGAATTTTTATTAGGCAACGCGGTACGCGGTGCGGCGGGTGAGCGAAGCAAAGCGAAGTGAGACCGTCCCTACTATTGATTTATTTGATGGATGGGAGTTTACTCACAATCCGAGAATAAAGAAATAGAAGGGTATAATAAAAAAAGAAAATCAGTGTAATCAGTGTAATCTGTGAGAGATAAAAAAACTAAAACAAACAAATATGAAATCTTCCAACGAACTATTACTTCGCGCAGCGAACAACATCCGTATCCTCG
>JAKSNE010000007.1 GCA_024400135.1 Paludibacteraceae bacterium | reverse complement strand
AGGTAACCGTCTCATCCTCTTCGAGATTGTTAATCAAGTTATCAGAAGCGTCAACGGTATTCGTACCCTCTAATTCGTAGGTAACAGGAACTTCTTTCTTCGTGTAGAGCAGGTACGGAACGATATCCACAGAGTACACATCGATAGCGGACTTATCCAACGAACCGATACGGATACGCAATTGCGCATCATTCGTCTTACTATTGAAGATAGCCTGTGTTATTTGTTGTGCGGTACTTGCACCGGCTTCTTTTTTGATAGTGACTTTCGTTGCATCTGAATGTTTCATATCATCCACATAGAAATCTGTAGCTAATGATGATGCACCCGGAGCACTCCAAGTCACTTGAACAGCTTTGATGCCACCCTCTAATGCGTCATCATCGAAGGGATTCATATAGATATATCCATTGATGTTAGAACTTTCGGGCTTGGTCATTGTGATACGGACACGATCTGCATATCTTCTCCAGTTGAGGAATGTCCACGGATAGACATTATCCTTACCACGCCAATTCTCTGCTTTTGTACTATAACCGCTTGTTGCTTCGCCTCCGAAGTTTTCAGTGAAGAAGGTACCTTCTGCAAAGGTCATAGTGTTAACAGTCATTGTAGCGGTAGCTGAAGCTGCACCGTATTGCGCTGTTCTTTCCACCTTGGCAGTCACTTGTGTAGTGCCATTCGTTTTAAGTTTCCAGCCATTCGTTGCATCCCAAGTGGCGATATTTTCATCTGCCACTTCGTACGAAATCGTAGCCGTTTCCGTTATATCTTCCTCATTCAACACAACCGTAATATCAGGTGTTACAGTACCATCCAAAGCGACCTCAATATTATTGAAGGTAATCGTCGGTTGCGGGAAGTTAATCGTCAACTCGTAAGTAGTTGTAACGAACTCGTCTTCTTCAGCACCCTCCGGTACCCACTTAGCTTGAACGGTAACCACACCACCTGCCTTCACGGTAACTTTACCATCGGTATCAATAGAAGCGATATCGTCAGCACCTTCACCTATGAGGCTATACGTAATCGCACCCTCATCTATATTATTAATAAGGTCTGGATTCGTATAGGTTGCGCCTTCAGTAGCGTTTTCAATCGTATGACTCTTGGTCTTGTAGTACAGATACGGAACAATGGTGAGGGGACCGAAAATACTTGCGCAAGTACCGTTTGTAACACGAATTGTGAACTTGGCATTCTTAGCGATATTGGCATTATAACCAAAGTTATACACTGTACCGGACTGTTCCTTTGTTTGCGGTTGGTCAACGGTATAAGCAGTCTCGCCATCCAACTCCACAGTGAACTTGGGATTCTCGCTATTACTCGGAGTTTTCCACTTGAATTGCAAGCGTTTTACGCCGCCCTCTAAACTATTCGTCTCAATATAACCATCCTTATTTGCATCTTTTGCTGCATAATTCAGGCGCACACCGTATTCTCCATCTACCTTATCGCTATTATCGCTGGTTTTGTGGCGGAAATTACGGGCTATCCAAACAATACCATAATCGCCTGCAATATCTGTTGTGTAACCTGTATAGCCTTCAGCTTTAAAGTTACTGAAGCCCTCTTTCCAATAAGTTCCCTCTGCCGGAGCGGTGTAGCTAATCGTCAAACTGTAAGTAGTAGTTACCTCGCCCCACGTAGCGGTAATGGTATCCGTTGCCGCGGAAGTCACGGTGGTCAAGTTAACCTCACCGGTAGCAGCATTAATCGTAGCACCGGAGTTCGATTTGATTGAGTAAGTAACCGTTCCGTCTTCGGTGTTGTTGATTAACTTGTCGGCAGGATAGGTATAACTGTTCTGCTCCAAAGCATTCACCTCAGCCGTCTTCTGTGTAAAGAGCAGGTAGGGGACGATGGTGATAGGACCAACAACTAAACGAGCATTATTAGATGCATTGGTATTCGCATTTTTGATGGTTATGGTCGAAGTATTATTCTTAACTGCGGGAGAATAAGTAAAGATTTTATCCACCTTGTTTGAAGATGTTCCCGTAAAGGAAGCTGATTGCGCCTCTTTTCCTGTCGCTTGACAAGAAATCGAAAACGTATTCGTTCCTGTATACATCTGATTCCATCGGAAAGAAACATATTTTATACCACCTTCAATAGCAGGGGATATTATCTGACCCTGAGTCAATGTATATGGGGAGGAAGATCCTGCTCTAGTATATAATCCAACCGCCTGTGTTCGTTTTCCATCAGCAAGAGTATCTTGTGCTTGCCCTGCATTAGTATAGATTACCTTCCATGTACCTAACGCTCCTACCTTTTCTGTTTCAGTAGAAGGTGCGCCAAAATTCCAGTCCAAGTAGGTCTCTACTATTCCTCCCTTTTCATAGGTAACCTCAAAACTTTCGATACCGATACGAGGTCTAGTACCCGTAGCAGACTTTCCTGTATAGAATGTAACCGAAGGTTTATTAACATCAACAACTGCTCCACTTGCAATTTGATCTGCTGCCGCAGTACTAGCATCATCCTTCAAACTCAATACTCCGTTATCAGCGGTAAAATATTTAAGTTTGACAGATTTAATTACATATCCATTGGCTGCGCTAATAGTAAATGAACCCTTATTATCTGACTGATAAACAAACCAACGTGGTGAAGAGTAAATACCATTCACATCATTTGAAGTTGTCGTTGTAGAAGTTGCACTATTAGCAACCACGGAGATATTACCATCTAAATAAAACGATTGATATACATTGTACGGTTTAGAGGTCTTGTTTACCCAACCATACTCAGTTGCCAAATCGTCTTTTACGGTCCTTGTAACCGTTGTCTCACCCCACGCCATCATTGTAGCGCAGAGGGCGAAAATTAAAAGAAATGTTTTCCTCATAGTAATTAAATTTTGAGAGTTAATATTTGAGTTAATTATAGTTTTATCAATACAACAACAATGCCCACCCGGACAAAACCGGATAGGCATTGTAATTATTTATGGGTTATAATATTTACATACGAATAATACCCCCCCCCGTCAAAAAGGGCTGTCTTCGCAAAAACTATGTGAGCAAATCGCGTCATAAATATCAATTTTTTCATTGAGTTAGTTATTGGTTTTATAATCGTCTTTTATACTGATTTCAATTTGTATAACATTCTTGCAGCATCTTCACCCGCCCTTGAATAGTATTCAAAACCATATTTTATATAAAAGGGCACTGCGCTGTATGAGCCATCTTCACAATCTAACGCATCTACATGCACAAATTGAATAGAAGGGATGATATTAGATGATTTCTCACAAACCACATTTAGGATAGCCGTCCCAATACCTCTAAATTGATAATCTTTATGAACAGCTAAACATGCTATGTCAATCATGGGTATTAACTCGCACTCTCCATTAAAATCAACGGGCTGGTAAATAATACCCCATATACAAAATCCAACCAATACGTGATTATCATCATATACGCAATAAGCAACCGGATTTTCGGTGTTCAATTCGGACAACAAACCTTGAGAATGAAGAATATCATCCATCATTTCAACACCGCACGTAAAATCAGCAAGCAATGGTATAATGTTTGCAGATATTTCTACCGATTGAAACGAGTAGTTATCCATTAGCAATCTCCACTAATCTAACATTGGTTTTACGAGGAGACCGAATAGACCTTACACCACCACATTTTTCAGCAATTTCCACTTTTTGCAAATACTCTTTAATTTGCTTAGCCATAATACCACGAATAGGCTCGTGACTTGTCACCATTCCGACCATAATAAATAAAATATTTTTATCGTTAATTCCTCAAATTCCCCACTCGCGCAAGCGCGTACACCAAATTTTCGTGCAAAGGTACTACTTTTTTTCCATATATGCAAGCGCGTGCGTATTTTTTTTAAGGATACCCTACATTTTTTGTTAATTTGTCCCTTCAATTGTAAATTTGTCCCTTCAGGTAACACAAAAAAAAAACAACCTACCGTTTGAGGTAGATTGCCTTGAAAATGCGGAACGCTATGCTCTACCGGAGGGGACGGAGAGGTGCTGTAGAGGCAAGGATGCTACGGGGATGCTACGGGGATGCTACGGGGATGCTGCGCTACAGACCTTGCGAGGAGAGTGTTAGGAGATTTATAGTGTTACCACTTCCGCAGAAGGAGGCTACGCGATCGAGGTTCTCGGGTGCAAAGGTACGACTTTTTTTTGATATTTGCAAATAAATGTGCAGTTTTTTGGAGAAACTACACATTTTTAAGCAGGAAAGTGGAGATATTTGCATATATCAAAAAAAAATAGTAATTTTGCAGAAAAATAACAATACTATGCGTAAGTCTTATATCTTTTTCCTTTTGGCAGGAACAATGATTGCTTGCCAACATCCTTTTTCAATTATGTCAGATCCTACAGTAGGCGAGTTAACAAAGGCATTGCCTGATTCTTTGTGGGAAGTGTCCGATTGGATTTCCGTTGTCAATGCTCCTATCTCCACCGAGGTGGTACAAGATAGTTGTCGGGCTGCTGATGGAGCCAATTGGTTTGTTTACGACCTCTCATCCTTAAAGAGCGACTATAGATCCATCATTGCCGCCAAATGGATGACCACTTCGTTAGGAATAATGCAGTTATATATAAATGAGCAACGCGTCGGTAGAGAGTTTTTACGCCCCGGTTATACACATTATGCTAAGACGAAACGGTCGTTTACTTACGACATCACCTATGCCATACAAGACGCTTTATCATCCACCGATGCCCTTATACTTTCGGCACAAGTCACACCGGGTTGGTGGGCGGATAAGATTATCACTCCGGCAGGAACAACAGGGATGTATGGTCGCAAATGTGCTTTTCGTTCCGTACTCATGTTAGAATATGCAGACGGTACTTATCAATACATAGGAACAGACACGCTCCACTGGCGAGCAGGAATAGCGGGGCCCGTGACGCACGCAGCGATCTTTGACGGGGAAGAATATGATGCTCGCATTCCGATGGGTTATGAAACTCCCGAACGGCTCTCTACTCCTGAGATCAACACAGAGTTTACCGGTGAGATTCTCCCAACCAATGGTGCTGAAGTATATTTAAGATACGACCTTATGTTACCCCCTATTGCTGCTTATACATACGATAGTATCCAAGATGCTGATTCCGCACATTATGGTCGCGTACATCTTTCTCGCAAATACAAGAAGGAAGAGCCGATTGTTCTTCGTAAAGGCGAGACGTTAGTGCTGGATTTCGGTCAGAACTGCGCAGCCGTTCCTTCCTTTGTTTTTAAAGCGGAAGAAGGTACCGTGCTAACTTGTGCGCCGGGTGAACTATTAAATGATAGTTTAGGATCCCATCAACGAGGGATGGATGGTCCGGAAGGTAGTGTTCATCGCCGTAATCTACGAATACCTCACACCGGAGTTACCATTTATTACACGTTTGGGGCATCCTCTCACCCCATTCGCTATACTCCTCAATGTACTTACTTTGGTTATCGATATCTCAGTATCACATCCACTGATGAAGTGAAGATTTATGCGGTTCGTTCTATTCCAGTTTCCTCTATCACATCAGCGTTGGAGACGGGAACTATCACGACGGGTAATGCGTTGATTAATCGCCTTATATTAAACACCATTTGGGGACAACGCTCCAATTACCTATCTATTCCGACGGACTGTCCTCAACGAAACGAGCGATTAGGTTGGACAGCAGACACGCAAGTCTTTTGCCGAACGGGAGCCTATTTTGCCAATACCCTTTCCTTCTTTCGCAAGTGGTTACGCGATTTAAGGGACACCCAGCACGAAGATGGTGGTTATCCCGGTGTAGCCCCGTTTGGTCAATATGGTTCCAGTCGAGTAGATAATATGCGCGTAGGTTGGTCTGATGCGGGTGTGATTGTACCTTACACGATGTTTGTTCAGTTTGCCGACACCGCCCTTATTGAGGAGCATTGGTCATCAATGGAGCGCTATATTGATCACGCAGCCACTTATCAATATGACCACACCGCTTTATTTGCCGATAATGGTGGTTACCAGTGGGGAGACTGGTTGAGTTATGAAGCTTTGGAATCTTTCTCAGGACAGCCATGGAATGCGCAGGGACTCCGTCCTGAGGCAGCAGAATATTGGTCGTATCTATGTGGTTCCTATTGGATTATTGATGCAGAAATGATGTTAACTATGGCACGCGCCTTAGGACGTGACCAAAAGAAATATAGTGATATGGTTGCCTCCGCGCGGTCGTATATGCAGAAGCGCTTTTTGAACAGCGATGGTTCATTTCGTTTAGCGATACTCAACACTATGCAAACGCCAGCCCTTTTTGCGTTACGGTGTCATTTAGTAGATGGTGCCGCTCGACAAGCTATGATTACGCGTTTGCGCGAGAACATTGCAGAGCATGGGCAATGTCTTCAAACGGGATTCTTAGGAACTTCAATTTTAATGCCCACCTTGACAGAAAACGGATTAGTAGATATAGCTTATGATTTGCTTTTCCAGCATCGTAATCCAAGTTGGTTGTATTCCGTTGACCAAGGAGCTACAACCATCTGGGAGCGTTGGAATAGTTACACCATTGAGCAAGGAATGGCTCCGAACGGGATGAACTCATTCAACCATTATGCGTACGGTTGTGTGTGCGAGTGGATTTGGGAAACATGTGCCGGCATTGCTGCCGATCCTACTCAACCGGGGTTTCGTCACATTATTATGCGTCCTATTCCTGATCGTCGTTTGGGTAGTATTGATGCGACTTATCAATCCTCTTTTGGTCCTATCCATAGTGAATGGCACTACGAAGGAGAGAGTTGGGTTTGGACATTTACTATACCTACTAACACAACCGCCACTGTCACTCTACCCTGTGAAACAGAGAGCAGAGAATACAGCAGCGGTACTTATACGATTACTTTATAGGGTTAGCAGGGGCGAGAAGCAGGAAGCGAAAAAACATGTTGAACCTCTTTCATTTGGGCACCCGACATTCCTTCAGGTTCGGAACCTAATGAGCGTGCATCCAGATAGATGCGTGCCGCTTTATTTAGGACATCTACTTGGTCAAAAGCATCCATTATATCTTGTCCTACGGCAAAGACACCATGTTTTTCCCAAAGGACAACATCATAGTCGTGAATCTTCTCCAATGTAGCATTCGCTAAGGCAATGCTACCCGGAACTTGATAAGGCACAACACCTAAGCCTAATGGAGCAAAAGCAAGTGTTTCCGGGATCATAGACCACAAAACACTTGTGATATGATTGGGACGTGTTTGGTCGTCTAAAAATTGGCGATGATGACTGAGTGCCACAATTTCAATAGGATGCGTATGAAGGGTTGCTTTATATCGTGATCCTGATTGAACAAGATAGTTTTGAATAGCTAAATGGGAAGGTAATTCCGACGTAGGAAGAATAGCCGTATCTGCTATAATATCATAATTCTTACCATCCTCCAAGATACGGATAATTGCGCCATTCGCCATTGGATCTTTTGCTAAATCGCGCATTCGTTTTTGGGTACCCTTAACATAGAAATACTTTCCTGCGATATAGGGTAAGACAAGTCCTATCGAGGTGGTCGTATTGGGAATGGGACGTAGTTGCGAGGCAATAGGAGCGAGTGTTTCAGTTACATTCACCGTGATATTTCCCCCATTACGTTCACCCCACCCTTTTGACCAAATATATCCAGCCACTTGAGCCACATCAGATAAGATGGCCTTCAACGAGGCATTTGAATCAATAATACTCATATTAATTGTGGTAAAAAACAAGATACAATAAGAATAACTATACCTAAGATAAGAACCCAAATCGTCTTCTTAGAGCACCCTTTCCACTCTTTCAGCAGAATACCCCATACATTACTGAAGACAACATTGAGTGCCATCAAAATACAGAAGGCAAACGTCATTAGCACAGGACTCTCCGTAAGAAACCCCTTACCAATACTCAGTCCAAAGAATTGGCTATACCAAAGGGCGCCTGCTAATAGACAGAAGAGGATATTATTTCCCCATACGGAAACGTTCTTGTAGTCACTAAAGGTCGCATTCTTTTTGTTTTGAATAAGGCAATAGATTGCATTCGTTACAAATCCGCCCAGCGTAACTAATAACGTAGCCGGAAGGGAGGCATATAGTACGGACGTCTGAGCAAAATGAATATCCGCCCCAAAAGTAAGCCCAACATTAAAACACCCCGACATAAATCCTGCCAAAAGAGCAATAGCAATACCTTTCGGGAAGTTAAACTCCGCCACACTTTGCTGTTCGGCATTCGTTTCTTTTGTTTTAAGAGAACCAGCTATGCCAATCGTTCCTATACCAATGAGCGTTATTACAACGCCCCAAATGACGGAATAGGTAAGACTTTGTAGCGGGTTCGTTTCGGGAAAGAACACATTGAGTAAAACGGGTCCCATAATTGTCCCCAGAGCAGCACAAGTACCTAAAGCCAAGCTCTGTCCTAAAGCTACGCCTAAATATCGCATCGATAGTCCGAATGTGAGACCGCCCACGCCCCATAGTACGCCAAAGAGGATAGTCATCCACAAGTGGAACGAGTCGGCAGCAGCAAAGAGTTCAAATAAATGATGTTCTTCAGGAACAGCTAACAAGGCTCCCAAGAGGGGGAAGATAAGCCACGCAAAGATGCCTTGCACGAGCCAATAGCTCTCCCAAGACCAATCTTTTATACGTCGAATAGGGACATAGCAGCTACTTTGGCAGAATGCCCCTATTGCGATAATCAATAATCCTAAAAACAATTTCATCTTAGTGCAGTTACTTGTTGTTCGTATTTTTCTATTTCAGGAATAAATTCCAGTCCGATAGGTTTATTTTGTCGAGCGCAGAACTCGTCATAAACAGCAGCCCAAGGCAGTGACTTTTCCTCCTCTAAGAAGGCGAGTTTTTGGAAGCCACGATCCGAAATCTCATAATTATGAATAGTGGAAATAGGTTCCAGCAAAGCCCGTGTCATACAACGTTGAGCGGCACGAGCACCAATCACATAGGCTCCAATACGATTGATTGAACCATCGAAATAATCCAAGCCATAGTGAACACGATCCATTGCTTTCGCGCGAACAATCTCTTGGAAGAGTTCCAAGGTGGAGTCGTCCATAATCGTTACGTGATCACTATCCCAACGGATGGGGCGGCTAACGTGAAGCATTAGTTCGGGAACAAACAGAAGCAGAGAGGACACCTTATCCGCCACAGACTCTGTAGGATGGAAGTGACCGGTATCCAACGTTATCATCATATTGTTTTTAGCAGCGTATGCGGTATAGAAGTCGTTGCTACCGCAGGTCATTGCCTCCAGTCCAATACCAAACACCTTACTCTCTAAGCTGGTCTTTTCCCAAGCATAGTGAGTAGTAAAGATCTTATCCAAAGAGTCTTTTAATAGGGTACGATAGAGAAGTCTATCCACCGTTAGATCTTTGCTGCCGTCGTGTATCCAAAGGTTCATCATACAAGGATCTTGCTGATATTCTCCAATCGCATTAGCGATAGCACGGCAACGAGCCGTATGTTCTACCCAGAAAGCGCGAATCTCGTCGTTAGGGTTAGACAAGGTAAGGCTACCCGATTTAGGATGAGAAAAAGAAGTGGAGTTGAAGTCTAATTTGATATTATGTTCTCTTGCCCACTGCATCCATCCTTTAAATAGGTCAACCGAGCACTGGTCGCGATCCACGAATTTCCCATTAAACTCACCATATATCTCATGCAGATTGAGACGATGATTTCCCGGTATAAGTTTCATCGCGGTAAGAATATCCTGTCTTAGTTCCTCGATATTACGAGCTTTACCCGGGTAATTGCCTGTAGATTGAATACCTCCGGACAGCGACTCTCCGGAAGGTTCAAAACCACTTACATCGTCCGCTTGCCAGCAATGCAAGGAGAGGTGGAAAGACTCTAATTGGTGAATGACTTGTTCGGTGTCAATGCCTAAGGCTGCATAGCGTTCCTTAGCAATAGCATAAGCTTCATGAATTTGTTTTTCGTTCATAAGTGTATTATTTTAGATAATGTTTTTGTATGAGAATATTTCCTTGCGCAGTTGCCTCAACAGAGCCTACTTGTACGGGCACACCGATTGCTTTCTCGGTGAGATGATTAAGATAATCATTTTGCGCACCACCTCCAATGATAATAAGCTTTTGAATCTGCCATGGTGCTAACGATTGGAGCATTTGGAAGACCCGTGCATAGCGCTGAGCCATACTATTATATATCAGCCACACCAATTGAGCATCGCTCAACGATGAGGATGGATCGATTTCATGTATCATTGATGAGGGGTTAGCAAATCGTGATTCATCCGGATTAAAGAGATAGGCGGTCAATTTGTCTGCTTGGTTTTTCACTGTTATTGCCATCTCTACCAGTTGCGAATAAGAATAGTTTTTGCCTTGTGCTTGCCATTCTTTGCGGCATTGTTCTAATATCCACATTCCCGTTATATTTTTGAGCAAACGCGTAGTACCTTCCACCCCACCCTCATTGGTAAAATTATAGGCTTCACTTTGCTCTGTAATGACGGGTTCATTAACCACTATTCCCATCAAACTCCATGTACCGCTACTTAGATAAGCCACCGGACCTTGTTCAACGGTCGCCACCGCAGAAGCCGTATCGTGTCCTGCTACAGCGATGACGGGTACGTCATACGCGAATGGAACCACCTCTTTAAGCACACATCCGATCTTATGTCCGGGATAAACAATCGGCGGGAAGCAAGTGCTATCCGCCCCCGCAGCTGTAATCAAATCTTTATCTATCTGTTTGGTTATAGGATTAAGGAACTGAGAGGTAGAAAGAATGGTATATTCACACACCATCTTACCCGTCAGCAAGTAAGAAATATAATCGGGGATAAAGAGGTAAGTATCGGCTTGTAAAAAAGGTTGATACTGATCCTTGTAGCAAGCATAGAATTGGTACAGTGTGTTAAAGGGAAGCATTTGTATGCCCGTTCGTTGATAAACTGCTTGAGCCGAAATGGTTTGCCAAAATTCCGGCATTCGTTTTTCGGTATAAGGGTCACGATAAGCACGAGGGTTGGCTAATTTCTTTCCCTCTTTAAGGAAGACCACATCTACTCCCCACGTATCGACTCCGATACTGAGAACGTGTATATCATTGCGGGAGGCTACTTTCTTAAGACCCGTTAATATATGTTCAAACAGCGTGTCCATATTCCAGAAGAACATTCCATTTTGTTCATATATCTGATTCGGAAAACGATGAACTTCTTCCAACTGTTTTCCATCAGCCGAAAGGATAATACGACCAGACGTAGCTCCAAGATCAATAGCGCAATATACGTTTTTCATAATTTTATACATTAGTTTTCAATGCAGCGGCACGGAAGGTGTTTGGGAAAGGTAATCCAAAAAGCAAGATTTATTCCAACCATCCATGATTTACTTGCAAAAGTTGTGTTATTTGACCAAAATTGATAATTAGCAAAAGCAGAAAGATGAATATCACATTGTGGTTTTCTTATTCTAAAGGGTTTATAATCCTCACAGAAACAATACCCGATTTGAGCTCCAATTCCCGCAAACATAGCATTAGGAACTGTATGTTTTTCTCCTTCTACAGGAAGGGTTTCAAAGCCGTGGTTCGGCATATCATGAAAAGGTTCAAGAAATGGGTCGTATAGCCCCGTCGTTGATACTTGACTCGATAACAATCCTTGTCCATATATACGATAGCCCAGTTGCGGTTTGACCATCGTAAAGAAATGATGCCATTGTCCTCCTATCCCCACGGGGAAGACAATATCAACAAGGCTATATTGTTTTTGCACATTAGTATATGTCTGTTGTTTCATAAAAGCATCATTTTGACTATCAGTAGAAGGTTTCTCTATTGTGTAGTCAGGTTCAAGTGTTGATAAGGCATGGTAAGTCATTTGTGTTCCCACTTGAAGGAGAAGGTGCTTGTATTTAAATCCATAGCCAACTTGAAGACCGGTACTCACTCCCGAAGAGCGAGAAATGGTCGGCGATTGTAATTGTTCGTAGGCTCCCAGCACATCTATTGTAAGATAATGTGTTCGAAGCCAACAATCCGTATCAAAAGCCCATCCCCATTGACTAAACAAGACAACCAATCCTATCAACTCCCATCGCTTCATAAAAAATGTTATCTAATTTTTTGTCCCAATAGATTGAACAACGATGTCCCTTTCGGGATAACTATTTGTCCATTATACCATATTTTATTAAGGTTAGGGGTTTGTTTTCTATTCAGCCACCCTGTTGGAGGGATAATTACGATTTCGGGTTCCACTTCGGGTTGAGGTCCGGGTTGCGGATCGGGTCTTGACTCTCCTTCGTGTGAGAAATAAAGATACTCCATAGATACTTCAACACCAGCAGTACCGCCATTATCAGAGTGGAAAGAGAATATTCGTGACGTATAATTAATCAATGCCGCTGTGCCGGCTAATATATCTTTCATTGGAATATCAAACGTGAACCATTCACCATTAGACGCCACGGGGAGCAAGGCTTCTGTTAGTTGATATTTGCTTAGTTGGGCATTTCCTGCCTTATAGAAGATGATATTGATAGGTCGATAAGCGGATGTTGTACGAATACGAGTGTGTAGTGTCCATGTATTATCCACCGTTGTTAAATCTACTGCTTGCTGTGCGGATATATCAGCGGACCACCAACCATTAGTCGGTAAGAGGGTAAGAAAACCGTCCGAAGACTTACGAGTAGTATTATTTCCGTAGTCTGCTCGTAAGAAGTTTGTTTGTCCCAATCGGTAGTCCGTGCAATTCATATTCTCAGGCAGAGGCGTTCCGTCGTTAAGAAGATAGATTCGTTTCTCTTGCGCAGGGTCACCCGGAATAACCGGATTAGGATCCGAAGCAGCGAGATCGTTGGTTAACATCAGTGAGCCCATTGCCCATTCGCCTGCCGTTGCCATTTGTGAAGCGAAGGAACAAAGGACGTGTGTTGTTCCCTTATATTCACCTTTAGACATATTATTGAGTTTAAGGCAGAAGCGATTCCAAGTCTTGCCGTCGCGGTTCCAGTCCTCGGTAGAAACAGTATCCGTATAGCCCGTTCCGTCCGGTAAAAATAAGTTTACGGCAAATTCGCCTTTAACAGAAGTTTTGACTTGTCCTATCAAAGCCCAATCGTCATTAACATCGGCAAGGCTAATAGGAGCCGTTGTTTGTACTTGTTCAATCACTGCGGTATCTTTATCTAAGGAATAGCAAGGGAAAGGCACATACGACCACTGCATCCAACCCAAAGCCCGTACGTCGATCTGAGTTGAATAATCGACCACCTGATATGGCAGTGTTGATAAGGGCGTGTTTTTATTGGTGATTAAATAATATCGCTTAGGGGCTTGAACAGAACCCGGGTCTTCATTCGTCGGGTCATTTGTCAAATAGCAATAATCAATCCCTATCTCGTCACCTGCATAGCCTAAATCCGAGTGAATCTGCACAAGCGGACCGCTATATTCATTTTGGAAATCAGGAGTGATACCAAACTCGGTCAGTGGAATAGTCAGCACTTTCCACTGTCCATCGGCAGGAACGGCTGCTGTAGAGATAGCGTACCCATTCGCAACACCTTTCCCTACGAGAACAAGCGTTAAGGTATAATTCACCGTTCTACGCAGTTTGAGTTTGACGTACCAAGTAGCATCTATTTCACTGAGATTTACTTTTTTGTTTTTTGCGGTTTCAACAACAACCTGCCACCAACTATCCGCCTGTTTTTGACATAGGAAATAGTTTGACTCCTCATTGACATAGATATTTTTGAGATTCCATTGCGTTTGTCCGTTTCCCGGGCGCAGGTCAACACACTGTGCATCGGGAGGCAAGTTGTGTTCCCGAATGAAATAATATCGCGTCTCAGCCGTAGTCACGGCAGAAAATAAAGATAACAAGATCGATAATAGAAATACTTTTTTCATATTTATACAAATTTACTTAATAATAAATTCCACACGACGATTTTTCTGTCTTCCTTCCGGAGTGTTATTGTCGGCAATCGGTTGAGCCATGCCCCGTCCTTTTGTTGTTATTCGCTTAGGATCAATGCCTCTCTTTATCATTTCCTGTGCTACGGCCTCCGCTCGACCTTGGGATAGACGTATATTATAAGCTTCGGAAGCCACATTGTCGGTGTGTCCAACAATAAGAATCTTCGTTGTAGGATGGTCTATAAGCAGTTGATATAACGCCTCCAATCCTGCGCGAGACTGCGGTAATACCGTTGTCTCATCCGTAGCGAAATAAAGGTTCTCCATTACGATAGCTTCTCCGCGTTCGACAACATGCTCTTGATAAACAATCACCTCTGGTATTGACGGTATAGTATCCGCCACCGGTTGGGGCTTAGGTTGAGGTTCGGCTTGAGGTTTGGGTTGAGGTTTTGGTTGAGGAGAATGCGTTGGGGTTACTGTCTTCTTTGGGTTCTCAAACTCATAGAAAATTGAGAACTTAGCCCCCACAAACAGCGAATGAGCTTGATTAGGTGAGGGGTCTATATCAAGCACCCCGACTTGAGCAAAAACGGCTGCTTCGTAATGCAATAGTTCCTTAAAGGTCTTTCGACGAGAACGACCTCTTCTTTTAGGGTGATATTGCAGGTATTTATCAAGGTTCCAAATCACCTCGGCTTGCACTTGTAAATCAAACCCAACTTTTTCTGTAGGTGCTTGATAATCGATGGTTGTCAAGCCGTGGTTTTGCATATTATAGAAGGGAGAGTATAGTTGCTCGTCCACGACATAGGTTATTCGTTCTCCGTTCAATGTATTAGTTTGCCAGACAGGAAAAGCGCAATGAAGTCCCGCCATAAAAACGAAGTCTTTGTATCGATAACCCGCTAAGATAGGGACTCCGACATTGATGGAGTGGTGATTATAGCGTATATTTTTATAATCTGAATGGAGCACCATTGTCGGATAGGCTTCTATCATCGGTTCTTCTACAGAGTAGTTTCCTATTGACAGTGAGTTAAAGGAGTTGATATCCAATCCCGTCTTAAACTCCCATTGTTTATAGGTCAGTTTATAGTTCAGTCCTAAACCGCCACCGGCACCGCCTTTGTTGGACCAATATGACGGTTTACGCATAAGGTTGTCGTAACCTATATGTCCTTCTATTCCTAAAAAGTGGGTAGGAATAGTATCCGCCAGCAATGCGATGGTGAACGTCAAGAGCAGTTCTATTATAATGAAGCGTTTCATTGTACCTGTATTCCTTGTGCGTTAAACATTCTGTCTTGACCTTGGATATAGAAATAGATTTGACCCCTATGCATCACTTTGCGTGTTCCAACTTTGTCCGGCACATCGACATGGGTAGGTTGATAATCACAAGAGATGATTTGGGAGCCATCGGTGCGGGTTAATAATACGGAATAGATAGCGTTAAAATCCAATTGGTCGGTAGGGCCGCAATAGTAATAACTCCCCGTAGCGCCATCAATAGGTTGTCCGTTTTTATACCATTGGAAGCCCACGAAGTCGTATCCCGGTGTCAGACCGTTACGGTTATATCGTTCGTTATATACAGCCAGCACATCGTTCCATTTTTGCGTAAAGACGGATGTTGGGTAGTGAACAAGGAAAGAGAGAGGAATAGTAACCGTTTCGCAATCTTGAAGTTTGGGTATAAACTGTAGGGAGGCGGTGTAGGGGTTTGCCCAAACGCCATTAGGAATAGGAATGGTGATTTGTGATTCGTCGTACACAACAGCACCACTCACCCACCCTACTTTCTCTGCTTCAAGCGGGAAAACGATATTCACTGCGCGCAAGGTGCTTGGATCGGCTCCTTGATAAGATATATATATGTTTGCCTCATCGCCGCACACGTCTGCAGGATAGGATATCTCCACTTGTGGGCAAGACAACACTTTCACTTCTAAAGCACAAGCGCTATCGCAACCATAAACAATCTCTCCATTAAACATAATGGGGAACCAAACGGTATCTTTGGTGTTTTGGGTGTAGGTTTTTCCATTGACAGGCCAAGTATAACTCTCTCCGTCAGAGATCACGACAGAGGTTAAGGGAATGGTTTGTTGCGCTGCCACTACATGGAAAGAGAATTCTTTATATTCAACGGTACATTCGTGGCTATCTCCTTGAACGGAATAATGACCATCATCCTCAAGACGGACACTCTCAATAGCCAACGTATCGCCTTCATGTACGAGTTGTCCATCTTTGTACCAACGTAGATTGTCAACCCCTTCTACCGTTAGAGCGACCATTGTGATTGGCTGTCCCTCGCAAATAGCATAAGTGGTATCCAATAGCGACTCATCCACCGCCACTTCAATAGTGGAAGCGTTGCTATAGTTAGAAAAGAAACCATACGTCAACGTTCCTTGTGGTAAAGCGGCGTGATCAACAACGCCTAATTGGAACACGCCTTTTTTTGCTTCTAACTCTAAGGGCATAGCTGCCGGTTTAGAAGTAACATTAAGGCTGACATAGGACCATTGCTCATCTGTTCCCGGGACGGGAGAGAAGAGTGCCGGATCCACTTCGTTTCCATTAATATAAAAATAGTTGATATTCTCTGTTTTGGTAAGAATATTCATCATTGCCAAATCACTATTAGGAATACGTTTATAGGTCACTTGGCGCGATCCTGTACACAACATCTGAGGCAAGATTGTTCCACCTGATTCGCCTAATCGATTGATAAACTGGAAAACTTGAATAGGTTTATCTGCATGAACATAAGTGGCACTTTTGATATTGGCAGCATAAGGCTCCAATCGGTTTAAAGTGATGGTGGTTGTATCCGTTGCGCTAATCAGTGTTGCGGAAGTATTATCATTCAAAGCGATGATATATAAACTTTCGTAAGCGGAGTTGGGTAATGGGATTACGGTATAATCGGTTCCGGCGAAGTCGGTAGGCACCAACTGGTCTCCTACGGCATCTTGTCCGTTACCGGCAATTACAGAGTCATCGGAAGTTGTCACCGCAATAGGTTTATTAGCTGTAACAACGGTTCCTATCAGATGAGCCGCGGCGGTATTAGAAGCGGCTTTGACAGCGTATGTCTGTCCGCGTTGTAGTGTAACCGTGATAGGGTTAGAGGATGTTGTTCCGTCATCTTGGAAGATTGGTTGGGAGGGCGTAATCGTAACCTGAGTATCGTCCTCCGAAGCAACAATCTGAATACTATTATTGTGGCTCTTATAGCCGCTATACTCTACTTGGTTAGCAAATTTATTTTGTGACATGATTACAAACTCGACACCCAAAGCGTTCTCGCCTTTTAAGGTGTACGCTTCCCCATTAGCATGCGTAATCTGATAATAGCACCCTATTTGGTGATCTGCGCTGATATAGAGACCGCGATTAGCGATTTCGTTATACGGAGCCTCTATATTTTGTTCCGCAAAACTCTTGTGGTCAGACTTTTGAGCAATGATAATATCCAAGTAACTATGCGCTTTCACGATGGTATCAGCCCATAGCCGATCATTATTCGCGGGCTGGGTGATGCGTACGTGCGCATCCGACTCGTAAGCGGAAAGAATCAGATGAAACTCCGCCTCGCCTGTGTGGTGCGAGTTCATCCAAGGGGCAGCAAACCAAAAGGCTTTTCCCACTTGCGCTTGTGCGACGAGAGAGAGGGCACAAACGGCAAAAAGAAGAAGGTATTTTCTCATTGTTGTAAACCTAAAATCGTATAGTGTTTTCCATTAGATTGAATCATCAATTGTCCTTTCTCGAGGACTTTGACGGGGGTTGTATTTTGTTGCTTAATTTGAGGTATATCGGATTCTGCCTTTCCTATTGAGAAGGTGTCCATATAGAACATTCGTCCTTCAGATTTGATACGCAGATGATGTTTTCCTTGAGTAAGATTGACTGATACACTACGCTCCGCCCAAGTATCAAATTCCGTTCCGGTAGTAGGCTCGGGCTGTAGTGTGGCCAAGACGTTACCATCTTCGATGATGGTTATTTTAGTGCTTTTCTTGCAGCATAGATGCATAATAAGGTCGTAGGTGTTTGTGGATGGTACATCGACTAAATATTCCGCATAGGCTTCGCTTTGAGGCATACAAATTGATATTGAGTTATCGTTTTGCGATGCGGTGAGACTGATTCCGTTTGCCTCTTGATAATGGGCAGCGGGGATAGGTGTTTTGATTGGAGAATAATAGGTAGAGTCGAAGGAGGACATTCCTACATACACTTTCCCTAAATCGGTAAGTACACCTTCACCGGGAGCGAGTAGGTTTGCCTCGCGTGCCATTCCGTATGACATAAACCACGCGTAGCGGAACACGTGTGGGTTTTTCTCGAGTGCTTCAATTTCGTGTGTAATAAATCGTATATGGTCCTCGGCAGTAGCATTTCCGCCGCTATTATAGTTAAATTCGGTTAACCATACCGGTTTGTTATATTTCTCTGCGAGGCGATTGATATCCGTAGCGGTAGCTCCGGTTGGCATATAAAGGTGGATAGCGAGGTGATCTACTCGACAATCAGGACAAGCCTTAAAGAAAGCCTCATACCACTCGTGAGGATTAGCATAGCTTTTGCCGTCCTCGGTTACGGTTCCGTTTTGCGGAGCGTAGTTAACCGCCGGTCCAACGATAGTAAGATTATATTGATTAGCAACCTCCTCTATATGCGGCCAAAGTGCAGCGGCTTGCTTAGGAGTCAGGTTCGATTGAGAAGAAAAGTTAGGCTCATTAAAAGCCAATAGGTATTGAATAGAAGGGTGAGCCTCTATATATTCGCAGAGTTGTTTCTTATAGTTTTCCCCATCTATGCCACGTCCCCAAATCATTGGGGCATAGTCCATACCAATTGACTCCCAATCGTTTTGCACAATCTTAGGAGCTTTGGTGCTCCAGTTATAGAACCAACTGAGTCCTGATGAGAGCACTTCAAAATTGGCACGACTGCCCATATCATTGGTACAAGTACCTCTTTTTAAGCTTCGGGGCTGTTGGGCGTTAGCACTCCCTCCGAGAAGGAGTATTAGACCAAGAACGATATTTAGATTGAAGTGTCTCATAGGATTCAGTAATGATTATCAAATATTATTTAACGATTTGCCCTAAAACGGTATAAACATGGTTATCGCGGCTGAAATAGATATCGCCATTTTCAATAAACTTCTTTCCTGCTGTGGTGGAAGCCGAAACGTTCTTTAGATCGGTTACGCCGTCTGTGAAGAACATCTCATCAAAAGCGATTTTACTCTCACCTTTCGTTAGGTTATGGAAGTTACATTGGAAGAAGATAACGTTTTCTGCGGCAGGGATAACACCGGGAGCCCAGTTTTGATCAGTAAGTTGATAAACGGGAATAGAGATGAGTTGCCAATCCGTGAAGTTACGTTTAGCGGTAGGCATCATAGATTTGGTGATAGCGATGGAAGCAGAAGTGTTATTAGCACCGGCAAAAGTAAAGGAGATAGCATTGTCTTCGCCATCCACGATATTCGTTTTCAGATAGAAGTTCAGCGTCCAGTCTTCGGTAACGGAACTCAGGTCAACAGCGGTATTCGAAGCAACATAGCCGAAACCAGCCCAACCGTCATTGTTTTCGTCTGCTGTGAAAATATTGTACATTCCGCCAACGGGGCTAACGTCCGCAGCGGGAGAGATAGTGCATGTAAAGCCTGCATCTCCGTATTCGCGTTGCCACATCCAGATATTACTGTAAGCGATGTAGGTGTAAGCGGGATCCGTTCCGATAAAGTTATCGTGAACATAGTAAATACGATTGTCTGCATTGACAGACATTGCCATGGAAACAGCCATTGCCGTTAACATGATAGAAAGAAAACTTTTCTTCATAAGTTAAAAAATTTAATAATTAATAATGTTTATTTGATTTGTTCCCCCATAAGGTTATACAAATGTTCGTTATATTGAATCAGCAGATGTCCATTCTCCAGCACTTTTTGCTTTGTGCTTGATGATGTCGGATTCAGAAGGCTTGTCTTTCCGCCCCCCTCAAAAGCGAGCCAGTTCACATCGCACGAACCGCTGTTATAGCGGAACGTTATTTGATGTTTCCCTTGAGTCAAAGAGACCGGAAAAAGACTTGTCTTCCATTTTGTCCAACTCCCTGTAGCCGGAACAGAAAGGGAAGTAGGTGTAAGCTCATCGACGCGCATAGCTAATGTTGCATTTTGTTCGCTGGCAGTACGTAGATGGAGGTTATATGTTCCTGTGACGGGGACATCTAACTGATATGTCAGTTGGCTACCGGTAGCCGTATATCCCACGCTCAAATGTCCTGCCGTATCGGTAGACTCCACGAGTTGAACGCCTTGCATCGTCACGTAGTGTTCGGCTTCGATGGGCGTATTGGTGGTATGATAATACGTTGTATCGTAAGAGGACATATAGGTATAGATTTTCCCAAGCAGACCGAGTTGACCACGTGTAGAAGTCATTAGGTCGGGTAAGATTCCTCCGCGTGTAAGAAACCATGAGTATCGGAACACGTGTGGGTCTTGCTCCATCCAATCAATAAGGTTGACCATAAACGCGCGTTGTTCATCTATAGTTCCGTTATCTCCCATTCCGTTTTTATCCATATTAAACTCGGTCAGCCAAATGGGTTTATGGAACTGGTTCCACAAACTGTCTATGCTGCCTTTAACAGCGTTTTTGTCACCCATATAAAAATGGATGCCGATATAATCTACGCGACAATCGGGACATTTAGCGAAGAAGTCTGCCAGCCATTGGTAAGGGCTATAATACGTTGTTCCTCCCTCTTTAACACAGTCGCCGCACCAGTTAGGAGCCGGGCTAACGAGTTTGAGGTCATATTCGTCTGCTATTTGTTGGAGATTAGGCCATGCCGCAGCCGCTTGAGAAGGAGTTACATTCGCTTGGGAACGGAAGTTGGGTTCGTTAAAGGCAAGCAGATATTCTACTTCGGGGTGCTTATCCAAGAAAGAGGTCAAATCGTTCTTGTTATACCCTGTATTCCAAGTCATGGGAACGAACACGATGCCCGAAGGCTCATAGTCGATGTTCGTGGATGTTCCCCAGTCATAGAACCAACTGACACCGGGGGCTAATGCGGCAAAATCTGCCGCATTAGTTTTCCCTTGGTCAACGCACAGACCGCGCTTGGGGGATTTGGTTTGCCCCCACGCGGTCATGCATAGTCCTAAAACCATCAAGATTAGTGTCCGTTTCTTCATTTCTTAATCTCTTGACCTAAAATAGTATATTGTGTGCCTTGACGGATGATTAACATTTGCCCATTTTCCAACACCTTTTGATGTTTGGTTTGCGGATTGTCGTTTTTGAATTGTGCTTCATTCAATCCTGTTTCATCTCCATCAAAACCGAAGCTTGCGCGACGTGCCACGTGAGCTACCGAACCGGAGGTATTGAAGTACGCACGCATACCGTTCAACGTTCCTGCCACATTCGGGAAAGTGAGTTGGTTATCAGCCACGAGCATCAAAATTGTGTGACTTTCATCCGTCTCTGCCTGCAATTGCGTAGGATTATAGATACCATTGAAGGTTATTACACCATCTATAACTGTCGGTTGAAGCGTTTTACTGATAGTTACATCGGCAAAGGTCGGGTTCTCTACATTCTGTGCAGGTTGCACGAAATAAGGTACGCCTGCTTCAATATGGTCGGTAAAGCTAAATCCCAAATAGAGTTCATCATTGTCTTTGATACGAGCCGTTTCTAATTGAGCAATCTTAGTACCCTCACCCATTACTTCAACGATTTGTTCTGCCTCTACACCGAACGGCAAGCATAAGGTGTTGTAATATGCATTGGACAACGTACGTGTCAATTTAGCATTAACCAACTTGCTATTCCAAGAGTTAATGGTGCTCTGATTATCTACATTGTCAGCGAGTTGGATAGTAGCAGCCGATATATGTACCTCATATTTTTCGGACTTATTACCATTCCAATCGACAGCATAGCATTCGTACGTAACATCCGATTTAATTGGCACCACTACGGTCTGCAAGGATATGTACTCGTTATCGCCCTCTTTGACATAATAGAATACATCCTTCGTAGTATTGTTGTTATCGTTTGCATCTATGGTGAGATAACGTTTGCCGTCTTTATCTTCATGATTAACAGAGAAGATAGACGGTGCTTCGGTATCCGTGGAAGGTGTGTTGATATAGCCACAAATGAAATGTTGCATTTGCGAGCAAGTAGCGCCAGAAACACCAAAGATATCACTTGCATACATATCGAAATCAAACTCGTTGCCAATGGTATTATCCATTGTCAGCTGTTCTTCCGTTAAACGTACACGGCTGTCAAACGGATTGTATTTAGCAGCAAATTCTTTTCGACCTGTTTCTAATGGGTATTCACCGACCCACATTTGGTTATTCCAATCACCGATGCTAACACTTTGTCCTTCACCTAACACTTTGTGTTGGAAGAGGATATAGTTCTTATATGTTACAACGCGATATTCCATTGTGGTTTGCAGTTGGTCTCCTGCAATATGACCAACACAGTTGTACATATCTACCGTAGCAATCTTCACACCGAACTCGGACGGCTTGAGATAGGTGGTGGTCACATCTTTCACACTTGGATCGGATGTATTCTCAGATGCATTGGTTGCGGTGAGCGTGAGGTCGTATTCTGTACCGGGAGTAAGACCCTTGAGGGTATAAACGACATCCACACCTTGCGTTTCTTGCACTTGGTAATTGTTCGTGCCATCCGAAATGTTGTAAGTGAGAGGATGCTCCGTATCCTCATCGGTTGCATTAAACGTGAGCGTAATAGTAGTAGGCGTAACCTCTGATTCGAACTTCTGAATCACGGGTTTGGTCTCTCCACCCGGGGTAGTAATAGTTTTGGATATTTGCGTCATTGCGTTGTTAGAGAGATCTTTGGCATCTACCGTAAAGGTGTATTCGGTACCTTTGGTCAGGTTCTCGAAGGTGTAGTCAAAGGTCTCACCGCTATTCTTGGTTACCTCTTCCGAATTCGTACCATCGGAGAAAGTATAAACAATCTTCGAATCGGAATCATCGGTACCGCTAATCGTCAGCGTAACAGCAGTAGCCGTAGTTGCTTTTTCTTCCACAGTAACAACCGGAGCCGTTCCATCTACGTAACCGGCATCCACACCGGCAGCAATAGAGTTGGTGAGATAAACATAATCTACCGCAAACTCACCTTTCACAGAGGCGCCACCATTAAGTGTTTGGAATTGGAACATATCCGAATTAGCAGATACAGGGAAGATAGAAGATGACGGATTTTGGGTAAACTCAGCAATTTTGATTTGTTTAGTTTTCCAAAGGTTGTCATTATTCTCCTTTTCTGCAATTTTTACTTGTTGCTTATCCGTACAAGCCACATTGGCATATACATCCCCCGGGTGTTGTGATTTGTAGCGAACACAAAGATACCAATCGGAAGTCACATCGTCCAACGACTTGGCATTAGCTTTCACTTGTACAAAACCCCAATTCTCAGGCATCAAGTAGGTCGCAAATAAACGATCTGTCACTTTGGAGGTATTGCTTGGTATAATTGTTGAACCGACACCATCGCGCATATCAACCGCAACAAGGTCTGCTGTTGTTGCAGGCAAATCACCGGTGCGGAAGAAGTAGTAACGTTTTTCTGCCAATTTGGTAGTGGTTGCCTCAGTAGTAACAGCCTCAGCAGTATTGCCATTGGGGTCAGAAGCCACAACGGAGAAAGTATAGGTCGTTTCAGGTGCGAGACCCGTAATTTCCTTTTCTACTGTTGTACCTTGTGTACCGGTAAAGGTAGGTACTTCAGTCCAATCGCCACTATTCTTCACTTGGTATTTTACCGCGTACGTAATGGGCGTATCTTCGTCATTAGCGGAGAGTTGCAAGGTGAGGCGGTCATACGAGAGTGAACCATCTTTCACTGCGATACTTACATCTGTAGGAGGATCGTTATCTACAATAGCCGGCTTCTCCGGATTAGTCGGCACATTGGTAAGATAAGCGTATTCAATATAGAAATACGTACCATTCAAGTTACCGCTTGCATGTATTTGGAGCGCCACAGCATTAGCACTAATAGGATACGTAGGCAAGGTGCTTGCTGCATCTTTTAAGGCAAATATTTTTTCATGCCACTCGCCATCGCCATACGTGCTTTCTATGAAGAAATTGGGATTATTACCATCATCCTTAAGATTGATTCTTAAATTATTGCTACCTAAAGATTGCGCATCAGTTTTGAATTTTATTTTCAATGACCAATTTTCTTTTGTAACGTCATCCATACATTGTGTCTTCGGTTTCAAAACAGCAGCAAACCATTGAGTAGGAAGAGTAATTGCAGCATATTCATCGCCTAACACAGGAGCAGGATTGCCAGACCAAGTAGAATACGTTGTAGCACGTAAATCTACAGCAGTCATTTTTTCTATAACAGGTAAATCTCCACTGCGCACAAAATAGTAACGTTTCTCTATTTGTTCCGTGGTAGTAAACGTAACTGTTTGACGAGTAGTTGCATTGCCACTAGGATCAACAGCTTCTACATAGAACGTATATGGTGTTTCGGGAGTAAGACCGGTAATGGTATAGTCTTTAGCAACACCCGAATTGGATGTAGTAGTATAAGCAGGCGTGGTACCTTCTTCTGTATCATAAAACTTGAACGTAATAGGCGAATTAGCATCTTTAGCAGATACGGTAACCGTTGCCTCAACAGCTTTTACACTACCCGATTTTACTTCTGCACTAAATTCCGTAGGAGCATCTTTGTCGTCTTCGGATGGTTTGACAGGATCAGGAACTTCTGTACTTGCGTCAATATAAATCTGGGAAATCTCAAATTGCTCACCACTCACAGCACAAAAACGGAAAATTTCTTTGCCATTTCCACCAGGGTAGGGTTTAGTTCCTACGAAATTACCAATATTATAAGAGCTGTAGGTTCCTTTATAACTGAGGTCTGTGGCATAATTGAGCACTACCTCCGAATAATCGGTAGTTACTTTACTATTGGCTATTTCATAGGACAGGCGACTGCCACTTCCTCCCCAATTACCTTGTGTCATAGAACATTCCAACACACCGGATGTCTTATCATCCGTGCGTTTAACCACAATATGAAGGGCTTGTTTATCGGTTAGTGTCATCGTCTGATTTTCCTTGAAACGCACGCTGACAGCTACATTTTGATGACATACATACGAACCGCCAAGACCTTTACCTGTAAAGGCTATAGAAGATAATGCATCGGAATAATCAGATGCGGTAATTCCGTCACCCGCACCTGTAACATTAAGTGATACTTCCACATTACCTGTCAAATCGGTGTATTTATAAGGGACTTCGCCAAATAAAGCGTAGCCATAGACAGGATTATCCGCAAAAACGGGCATTGCCATAAAGATGGCAAAAAGGCACGTTAGAATAAAAGAATTATGTTTCATATCAATATAAGGTTAGAAATCTATAATTAATGTAACAAATTACCAAATATATCGAAAA
>JAKSNE010000069.1 GCA_024400135.1 Paludibacteraceae bacterium | reverse complement strand
AATAACTTTAACTTCGCGAAAGGGTGGGCATTATCCTTCAAGTTAATATATAACTCCGAAGAATGGACGATGAATGAGATTGTGGGTGACTGCCTGTTGGCAAACTTACGATTGGCAAAGAGTTGGGGCAATTGGCAGGTACATGCTGAAATAAACGATATCTTTGAGTATCTCTCAGCGGATTATAGTAAGAACGGAGAGGAAACGATTATGCGATTGTATGACCCGCATTCGCAGTATGTGAATGTAGGGTTCTCGTATAAGTGGTAGTTTAGCGGGTTTAGCAGGTTTAGCGGGTTTAGAAAATACAAAAAACACAATTATAAAAAATTTAATATTATGGCAAAAACAATTAAAGGAAAGAAAGAAGTTCAATTCTCTTTGGTTTACCGCGACATGTGGCAATCCAGTGGTAAGTACGTTCCTCGTAAGGATCAGTTAGCAAAAATTGCTCCTGTCATTATCGACATGGGCTGCTTCGACCGTGTAGAGACTAATGGCGGTGCGATGGAGCAAGTCAACCTGCTCTATGGTGAGAACCCGAACCAAGCCGTTCGTACGTTCACCAAGCCTTTCAACGAGGCAGGTATCAAGACCCACATGTTGGACCGTGGTCTGAACGCCCTTCGTATGAACCCTGTTCCGGCAGACGTTCGCGAGTTGATGTACAAGGTTAAGCATGCACAAGGAACGGATATCACCCGTATCTTCTGCGGTTTGAACGATCCGCGTAACATTATCCCGTCCATCAAATGGGCAAAGAAAGCAGGCATGACCGCACAAGCCACGATGTGTATCACCTATTCTGCTGTACATACGGCAGCATATTACATTGACCTCGCCGAGAAACTCATTGCCGGTGGCGCACAAGAGATCTGCTTGAAGGATATGGCAGGTATCGGTCGTCCCGAGATGCTCGGTATCATCGTTAAAGCCATCAAGGAGAAACACCCCGATATCATCATCCAATACCACGGACATACCGGTCCCGGCTTCTCGGTAGCTTCGATGCTCGAAGTCGCTAAAGCCGGTGGCGACGTGCTCGACGTAGCCATGGAACCGCTGTCTTGGGGTAAGGTACATCCAGACGTAATCACTATTCAAGCGATGCTGCGCGATGCAGGCTTCCTTGTTAAGGACATCAATATGAACGCGTATATGCAAGCTCGCGCCTTGACGCAATCGTTCATGGACGACTTCTTGGGTTATTGGATTGACCCGAAGAACAGTTTGATGAGCTCGCTGCTCGTGGGTTGCGGTCTGCCCGGTGGCATGATGGGTAGTCTGATGGCTGACCTGAAGGGTATGCACGCGGCTATCAATGCTAACCTGCGCAAGAAAGGTGCGCACGAACTGAGCGAAGATGAACTGCTGGTTGAACTCTTCAACGAGGTACAACGTATATGGCCGATGCTCGGTACGCCGTGCTTGGTTACGCCGTTCTCGCAGTACGTGAAGAATGCTGCTTTGATGAACCTCTACTCGAAGTCCATGGACGAGAAGCCGTTCACGCGTATGGATCCGGCTATGTGGGGAATGATCCTCGGTAAGTCCGGTAAACTGCCCGGCAAACTGGCTCCCGAAATCATCGCATTGGCGAAGGAGAAAGGAATGGAGTTCTACAAGGGCGACCCGCAGAAACTCTATCCGAACGAGCTGCCTCGCTTCAAGAAAGAGATGACCGAACTCGGTTGGGACTTTGGTCAAGACAACGAAGAGCTCTTTGAGTTCGCTATGCACGAGAAACAATATCGTGAGTATAAGTCCGGTCAAGCTAAGGAGCAATTCAATAAGGACCTCTTGGAGCGTATGGAGAAAGCGGCTAAGGGTGGACAACAAATCACCTTTATCTCGGCAGCTGACAAACGCGCTATCCTGCACCCGAATGCAGAGGCACTGGAGGCTCCGGCTAATGGTCGCGTGTTCTGGGAACTCGACTTCAACGAGGAAAGTAAGGCTCCTGCTTTGGGCACGATCTTTGCTGAGGGTAGTGTGATTGCTTACTTGCAAACCACGCACGGTGTTGAGGCTGTCCTCGCTCCGATGGATTGTAAGGTTGCTAATATCGAAGCCGAGCAAGGTAAGATGATTGCGAAAGGTCAACCTATCGCATGGCTCGAAAAAGCCGTTATTCCTGCTGTGCCTGAAAAGAAAGCTCCGGCAAAGAAAGCTCCAGCGAAGAAGTGCGCTCCCAAAAGCAAGAAATAAATTGTAAATAGTAAATTGTCAAATTGTAAGTACTTTCATGAATTTCATTGAATTAATCAGTAAGTTGTTCGGCAACAAGTCTCAACGCGATATGCGTGAGGTTAAGCCGTACGTGGATAAGATCAAAGCGGCGTATGCCGAAATAGATGCCCTTAGTAACGATGACCTGCGTCAACGTTCACAAGACTTGATGGCGCTCATTCAAGAGCGTGTCTCAAATCAGAAGAACCATATCGCAGAACTCAAACAAGGTATTGAGGAACTCGACATCGACAAACGCGAAAAAGTGTATGGTGAGATAGATAAACTGGAGAAAGAGATTAAGGATATCTATAAGGATACCTTGATGGAGATTCTTCCCCAAGCGTTTGCTATCGTCAAATCCACGGCAAGACGATTTGCTGAGAACGAGTCTATTGAGGTCACAGCGACCTCGATGGACCGCGACTTGGCTGCGGACACTCGCTTCGACTTTGTCGATATAGAGGGTGAGAAGGCTATCTATCATAACCATTGGACCGCAGGCGGCAATGAGATTACATGGGATATGGTGCATTACGATGTCCAACTGATTGGCGGCGTCGTACTGCACGAAGGTAAAATCGCTGAGATGGCTACCGGTGAAGGTAAAACACTGGTAGCCACCTTGCCGGTCTTCCTCAACGCCCTCACGCACGAAGGAGTACACATCGTTACGGTCAACGACTATTTGGCTAAACGTGACTCCGAGTGGATGGGACCGATCTATATGTTCCACGGACTGACTGTGGATTGTATTGATAAACATAGACCTAACTCTGACGAGCGTCGCAAAGCGTATGCTTGCGATATCACTTTCGGAACGAATAACGAGTTCGGCTTTGACTACCTGCGCGATAACATGGCTATCTCACCTCTTGACCTTGTGCAAAGAGGACATAACTACGCCATCGTCGATGAGGTGGACTCCGTGCTGATTGATGATGCCCGTACTCCACTTATCATCAGCGGACCCGTTCCAAAGGATGAAGAACAGTACTTTGACGAATATAAACACCGTGTCGAACTGCTCGTTCGTTCCCAACAAAACCTCACCACCCAATACCTCACCGAGGCAAAGAACAAGATGGGTAGCGAAGACGCCAAAGAGCGCGAAGCCGGTGAGTTAGCCCTCTTCCGTTCGTTTAAGGGTATGCCTAAGAACAAAGCCCTCATTAAGTTCCTCTCCGAGACAGGAAACAAAGTGCGCCTGCAAAAGACCGAGGAGTTCTACTTGCAGGAGAACGAGAAGAACATGCACGTGGCTACCGACCCGTTATTCTTCGTCATTGACGAGAAGAACAAAACGATCGAACTGACCGATAAGGGTATTGATACCTTGACAGGTAACACCGAAGACCCGCAGTTCTTCGTACTGCCCGATGTGGGTAGCGAGATTGCCGAGGTAGAACAAAACACCACACTCTCTGCCGAAGTCAAACAGCAGAAGAAAGATGAGATTCTATCGAACTACGCTATCAAGTCCGAACGCGTACACACCGTTCACCAATTATTGAAAGCATACACCCTTTTTGAGAAGGATGTCGATTATATCATTGATAATAACGAGGTTAAGATCGTCGATGAGCAGACCGGCCGTATCATGGAAGGTCGCCGCTGGTCGGACGGTTTGCACCAAGCCGTTGAAGCAAAAGAGAACGTCAAAGTCGAAGGGGCTACGCAGACGTTTGCTACGATTACGTTGCAGAACTACTTCCGTATGTACAACAAACTATCGGGTATGACCGGTACGGCAGAGACGGAAGCGGGTGAGTTCTGGAATATCTATAAACTCGATGTTGTCGTTATCCCGACCAACCGCCCGATTGCGCGTGAGGATATGAACGACCGTATCTATCGCACCAAACGCGAGAAATATAACGCGGTCATTGACGAGATCGTAGCTTTGCGCGATGCCGGCAGACCGGTCTTAGTGGGTACCACTTCGGTCGAGATTAGTGAGTTGCTCAAACGCATGCTGGACTTGCGCCACATCAATTGTCAAGTGCTGAATGCTAAACTGCACCAACACGAGGCGGAGGTCGTTGCCGAAGCCGGACGCAAAGGCGTAGTGACTATCGCAACGAACATGGCAGGTCGTGGTACGGATATTAAACTCACCTCTGAAGTCAAGGATGCCGGAGGTCTAGCCATCATCGGTACCGAGCGTCACGAGAGCCGCCGCGTAGATAGACAGCTGCGTGGACGTTCTGGTCGTCAAGGTGACCCGGGCTCGTCTGTGTTCTATGTCAGCCTCGAGGATGACTTGATGCGAATGTTCGGTTCCGAGCGTATCGCTGCACTGATGGATAGAATGGGCTTCCAACCCGGTGAGATGATTGAGCACCCGATGATCTCCAGTTCGATTGAACGTGCCCAAAAGAAAGTGGAGGAGAATAACTTCGGTATTCGTAAGCGTTTGATCGAATACGATGACGTAATGAACCAACAGCGTAACCTTATCTATGCTAAACGTCGTCACGCGTTGATGGGCGAGCGTATCGGTGTGGATATCACGAATATGATTTACGATACTGTGGAGAGCATCATCCAATCGGCTCGCGATACGATGGACTACGAGGCACTCGGTCTTGACGTGATGCAAGTCTTTGCGATGGAAGTGCCCTTCACGGAGGAAACGCTTCATAACACGAAGGCAGATAAGTTAGTTGATATCCTTGCCCAAGCGGCTATTGAGACCTTCAAACGCCGTATGGATAAGTTGATGACCGTGGCTAATCCTGTCATCCAAAATGTCTATAAGGAGAAAGGGGCAATGTACGAGAACATCCTCATTCCTATTGCCGACGGTAAGAAAGTGTATAACATCGCCGTTAACCTCAAACAGGCTGCGGAGACGGAGAGTAAGTTAGTGGTTAAGGAGTTTGAGAAACGAATGATTCTCTATGTCATTGACGATGAGTGGAAAGAGCATTTGCGTCAACTCGACGACCTCAAGCAGAGCGTACAAAACGCCTCGTACGAACAGAAAGACCCGCTACTTATTTATAAATTAGAGTCGTTTAATATCTTCCAGCAGATGTTGGATTCGTTTAACCGTCGTGCTATCGCTATCCTTTTCCGCGGACAGATTCCGACGCAGAACCCGCAAGGTGTACAGCAAGCCGGTGCGCAACAACGTTCTGACTATAGCCGTTATCGCACGCAGAAAGATGCAGTACAACGTGCCGCTCAAGCCAGTGGTCAAGCCGCTGCAGCAGGTCGCGACACCCGCGAACAAGCCCGTCCTGAGCCTATCCGCGTAGATAAGAAACCGCGTCCCAACGACCC
>JAKSNE010000068.1 GCA_024400135.1 Paludibacteraceae bacterium | reverse complement strand
TTTGACGTATTTCACTTAATCTTAATTGATTAGCGGCATCGGAGATGGCTTGCTCGGGATTCGGATGAACCTCTACAAACATCCCATCTACTCCTACGGCTGCCGCTGCGCGCATTAGGTAAGGTACCATCGCCCTGTTGCCGCCGGTCACGCCATTGGCTCCACTCGGCTGCTGGACCGCGTGCGTGGCATCGAAGACGATTGGACACCCAAACTGACGCATCTCCACCAGAGATGTCATATCGACCACCAAACGGCCATAACCAAAGGACGATCCTCGCTCCGTTAACCATACTTCGCTATTCGATACCGCCTTCACTTTCTCTATAGCCCCTTTCATGTCCCAAGGAGCCATAAACTGACCTTTCTTGATGTTCACGGTCTTGCCCGTCTTGGCTGCCGCTTGAATCAAATCCGTCTGGCGAGAGAGGAAAGCGGGAATCTGTAGCACATCTGCCACTTCTGCCGCCGGAGCGCACTGCCACGACTCATGCACATCCGTCAAGATAGGCAAAACTAACTGTTCCTTCACTTCGGATAAGATACGCAAACCCTCTTCCATCCCTATTCCTCGAGGCGACGAAGAGGTACGATTAGCCTTGTCAAAAGACGACTTAAAGATAAGACGGATGTGCAAATCTTCACACACGCGTTTCAGCGTCTCGGCAGTGGAGAGAACCATCTCCCGATTTTCAATGGCACACGGCCCGGCAATTAAAAACATAACTTAGAGTTTTTTATAGACGCGAATCCAATCGACATCGAGTTCACCCGGAGTGTTCCATTCCAGACCCTTAAACATAAACGAATAAAGGTGCAAATACAACTTCTCACCCTTCGGGATAAGATTCAACGTGCGGTAAACCTCCAAGTTATTAACGAGCCATACAATCTCGTTTTCGTTCCAAACAACCGTATAGATAATATCCGTCAGGGGTTGCAGACCCGTAATCTCTTTCTTATTCTCATCAGAATGAATGTTCGCCTTCACGCCGCAGAACAGTTTACGTCCCGTGTAGTTGAACACCGAGATAAAAGGAATATGGTTCTTGCTGCGCAAATAGATACCGTGATTCAATAACCCGTGACAACGAGCCTTCACCGTGATCACGCTGCCCACTTCTACTTCTAATTTGGAAGCGTTGTTGATGGCGTCGGACGTATAATCAAACTCCTGCATTACCATTCCTTTCTTCGGGTCCCAAGCCGGAGCCTCCGTCTTTTCACGATTGGTGTGGATAATCAGTTTACTATCCTTCACCTCTACGTTCTTACCGCCCACGTATGCTTGGTTCTCGTTGGTATAAGAATGAACCGACGTGAATTCCTTCGAAGGATATACAAACCCGGGCTCCCAATCCGAATGGGCAAGGTCTGTCCAGTTGTTAAAATCTTCTGCGTATTGCAATTCATAACCTTCCGAACGAATCTCCTCGTCCGGTTTATTTTTAATTAACTTCTCCAATTGAGGAGTCGTCATTAACCGCCTTCTAAGTAAGGCTCTAAGAAAAAACAGATGATCCATATAATTCGTCTAATGTGTTTACAAAAATAGGTTTATATACTTCTTCTTCCGGTAGGAACGCTAAACGATGCATGTTCGCTATCATCGCCTGTAAGTCGTCGTAATAATGGTCGTGATTGAGGACTATGAGGGGTTTATGATGTTCACCTACTATGCCCGAGGATATCACATCCACCATCTCGTCCAATGTACCATAACTACCCGGCAAACAAATAAAACAATCTGCCAACTCGCGCATCTTCTGCTTGCGCTCACTCATCGTACCTACCTCATAGAACTCGTCACAACGGGACGATTTTCTGCCCGCCTTAAGTATACATTGAGGGGCTACGCCGATGATGCGATTGTCCGTCTTCTGCTCGCGTCGCGTCGTCTCTTGATAGGCTCTTGATACGCGCGACATCAAACCGCCGGTCGCTCCGCCATACACCAACTCGTGCCCTTGCTCAGCCAACCATACGCCCAACTGATCACCTAAACTTAGGTAATCCTTTGGGATACAATCCTTAGCACTGCAATAGACCGCTACTCTCATTATGCGTCAATTTTAGCGTACGTTGCATTTTGTTCAATGAACTCGCGACGAGGAGCCACATCGTCACCCATCAGCATCGCCACCGTGCGGTCTGCCTCTGCGGCATTCTCAATCGTGACTTGCTTGAGCAAACGACGAGCAGGATCCATAGTCGTCTCCCACAACTGCTCATCCGACATCTCACCAAGACCTTTATAACGTTGCGTCTTAACGAGTTTCTCGTCACCACCCGCATTCTTCAAAATAAAGTCGTGACGTTGTTGGTCGGTCCAGCAATACTCTTTCACATTACCCTTTGAACATAGATAAAGCGGAGCCATCGCGATGTACAAGTGACCTTGCTCAATCACCTCTTTCATGTGACGGAAGAACAATGTCATAACCAGAGTAGCAATGTGAGCACCATCCACATCGGCATCGGCCATAATAATTACTTTATGATAACGAATCTTACTTAAGTTCAACGCCTTCGGGTCTTCTTCCGTTCCGAATGTGATTCCCAAAGCCGTGAAGATATTTCTTACCTCTTCACTCTCGAACACTTTATGCTCCATCGCTTTCTCCACGTTCAAAATCTTACCACGCAACGGCAAGATAGCTTGGTGAACACGGTCACGACCGGTCTTAGCCGTACCGCCTGCGGAGTCTCCCTCTACAAGGAAGAGCTCGCACTCTGCCGGATCTTTCGATGCGCAGTCTGCTAACTTACCCGGCAGACCACCACCCGTCAGCGGAGACTTACGCAGCACACTCTGTCTTGCGTTGCGCGCAGCGATACGAGCCTGAGCCGCTAAGATAACCTTCTCCACAATACGCTTTGCGTCATCGGGGTGCTCCTCCAAGTAGTTTGTCAATGCCTCACCTACAGCAGCACTTACCATTCCCGCTACCTCCGAGTTACCTAACTTCGTCTTCGTCTGACCCTCAAACTGAGGCTCTGCCACCTTAACGCTGATAACCGCCGTCAGACCCTCACGGAAGTCGTTCGGATCAATCGTTGCATTACCTTCCTTATCTTTCAGTTTGGCTTTCTCTAAGAGTTTGCTTTCCTCCGCGTATTTCTTCATCACTCGCGTCAACGCTGCGCGGAAACCGGCTACGTGAGTACCACCCTCAATCGTGTTGATATTATTCACATACGAGTGAACGTTCTCGTTGAAGTCCGAGTTATAAATCATCGCTACCTCAACCGGCGTGCCATACTTATCGGTGTTGAGGTGAATAACATCGCTGATGAGCGGCACACGCGTTTGGTCGATATAACGAACAAACTCACTCAGACCTTGCTCCGAATAGAACACCTTATTCTTATATTGGCACTCCGTCAGTTCATCATTGAGCGAAGCATTCATTTCCTCATTGGTACGAACGACACGTTTATCTTTCAGCACAATCTTAATACCGGCATTCAAGAACGCTAACTCGCGCATACGATTCGCTAAGATGTCCCATTGGTAAACGAGCTCGGTGAAGATACTGTCATCCGGATAGAAATGTACATACGTACCGGTGCGACCTTGCTCCCAGTTTCCTTCTGCTTCTGCGAGGTCAATATTATGAACAGGAGCCAAAGGCTTACCTTTCTCGTAGTCCTGCGTAAAGAGCTTGCCGTCACGATAAACCTCTACGTGCATACGTTTGGAGAGTGCGTTCACGCAGCTCACACCCACACCGTGCAGACCACCGCTGACCTTATAGCTGTCTTTGTTAAACTTACCACCGGCGTGTAGCACCGTCATAACTACCTCTAACGCACTGCGATGCTCTTTGGGGTGCATATCGACAGGGATACCACGACCGTTATCCTGAACCGTAATGGAGTTATCCGGATTGATGTGTACGGCAATCTCGTTACAGAAACCTGCCAATGCCTCATCAATAGAGTTATCCACTACCTCATAAACAAGGTGGTGCAAACCTTTCTGCGAGATGTCACCAATGTACATCGCCGGTCTCTTACGCACCGCCTCTAATCCTTCAAGCACTTGAATACTTGATCCATCATACTTTTCTTGTTCTTCCATATTATATTTTGTTTTTATATTTCAACTTTCAACTACTCTACACTCTACACTCTACACTCTACACTATAATAAAATCCCGCGCCCGTACACAGGCACGCACACGTAATCGGCTGCAAAATTACAAAAAAAAAATGACATACGCAAATATTTTTGTTATTTTTTCGTTTTTTTCTTGTTTATATCAGAAAAAAGTCGTACCTTTGCAGCCGGATTTAGTCGATAAAAATATAAATAATAACAAATCCGTCGAGTATAAACGATAAAAATATATGGAAAATATTATTCCTCGTCCGAAGTATGTCATTTCAATGACACCACTTGTTCTGCGTTCGGATGCTAATGGTATTATCCATCTTTCTCTCCGAGAGTTCCTCACTCATGGTTTGGGTAAATAAACATCACTTTTCTCCCTATTTAGAACGCTATCCCAAAAATAACAGAAATCTTTGCCTAACACACCGTACACCTAATCTGCGCATTTGGTAACGCCAAGTGCGTTTTTTTGTGCCCTAAACCATAGATTGCCACCCCTCAAAAGGGGGTAGGGTTGTTTTGTAAGTCAGAAATGACAAAATTCAGTTTTTTGAACGATTTTTGGAAAAACAACGGCACTTTTTTGAATTTTTGGCGTAAAAAATAAGGGGAAGTGAAAAATAATTTTTTCGACCAAAAATAGACTTGTTTTGTTTATGGAAAACTTAACCGTAAACTTTGAGAACAATGACATGTTCATTAGTTCTCACGTAGTTCCCGAGTTGATTGAGTGAGGGTTTGAGGGGAAATGAGGGTTCGGTAGAGAAACCCTCAACTCCCCTCAACTCCCCTCGCCTATGTTTTTATTATTAATCATTAAACAATTTTATTATTATGTTAGCACATTTGAAAGAGCCTTTTGGTTCACTGAGTGGATCAATAGGAAAAGATGAGTATGTAAGTAATGCCCCCGGCAGACCCGGTTGGGTGATAATTAAAAAGAAACCCGGACCTCGCAATCCAAGAGGGAAACGTAAGAACCTATGGGTGATGCCGGAAGCACAAAAACGGGGTGTTGATAGATTGAAGGCTAATCAAAACAGAGCCTCACAGTTGTATAAGGACCCCATAGAGAAGGAACGATTGAGACAAGAGTATATTCATTGGAAGAGTGAGGAGCGAAGGCATGGTAGAGATGGGTTTGTGTTTCATGGGAAGCGATGTCGCTATTTGTGGGACTATGTGAGGATACGAGTGGGGATTGAAGAATGACTAATGAAGAATGACTAATGAAGAATGAAGAATGAGGGGAACATAGTAAGGACATAGGTGGGAACTGAGTAAAAGCAGACTAAGAACCGACCAGTTACCGAGAGGATGTTGAGAGATGAAGGCAGGTTGGGAGTAGGGGTGTTCCAGGGCTATTGTGCGCATTTGGTAATTGCCAAGTGCGCATTTTTTGTGCAATTTTGCAAAAAGTCGTTTTTTTCTTGCAGATATCAAAAAAATGTTGTACCTTTGCAGCGTGATTTCAAAAAAATGCGTATTTATGCATAAAATGTAA
>JAKSNE010000067.1 GCA_024400135.1 Paludibacteraceae bacterium | reverse complement strand
CGGGTACCATCGAGACCATCGATGCGGCTACTACGCGCGTCATGCCCGATGCCACAGGAGGTAGTATTGAGTCCTTGCTGATTACTTTTGCCGGAGTCAACCAAAACAACGAACTCAGTAGCCAATATAACGTGCGCGGCGGTAGTTTCGATGAAAACCAAGTCTATGTTAATGGTATCGAGATCCACCGTCCTCTGCTCATTCGTAGTGGACAGCAAGAGGGACTGAGTTTTGTCAATCCCGAGATGGTGGAGAACGTGCAGTTCTCTGCCGGTGGTTTCAATGCCTGCTATGGCGATAAGATGTCCTCTATGCTTGATATCACCTACAAACGCCCCACCAAACTCGAATCCTCCGTCAGTCTCTCTTTGCTCGGAGCCAACCTCTATGTCGGTCACGGCAACGAGCGTTACTCGCAGATGCACGGTTTGCGTTATAAGACCTCGGCCTATATGCTCGGTGCCCTCAAGACCGCCGGCAACTACCAACCTAATTACTTCGACTACCAAACCTACATCACTTGGAAAGCGAAAGATTGGACTATGTCCCTTTTAGCGAACTACAGTCAGAACGACTATCGCTTTGTGCCGGATTCACTCACCGAGTCTTTTGGCGGAACGGAGAACGCTAAGAATATGTCTATTTGGTACGAGGGGCAAGAGAAAGACCTCTTCCGCACGGCTTTTGCTTCTCTTAGTGCCAAAGGTCACGTCAGTAAAGAAGTAGAACTTGGCTTTGACCTCAGCGGTTACTACACCAACGAGCAGGAGAACTTCGACATCACCGGCGAATACGTTCTTAGTGGTGATACTGGCGCTATCGCAACCGGCCTCTACCACGAACACGCCCGCAACCGCCTCCAAGCCGGTATCGTTACCCTTGCCCACCATGGACGGTGGTCGCACCAAGACAATGACCTTCATTGGGGTGTCAGTGCCCAAGCCGAACTCATATCCGACGTGATCTCCGAGTGGCGGATGCGCGACTCGGCGCAATATAGTCTGCCTAACATCGAGAAAGAACTGCCCTTGTTCTATTCCCTCAAAGGTACATCGGCTATGCAGTCCGCTCGCGTACAGGCGTATATAGAGAACACCCATTCGTGGCAAACCGACAAGGGTAAAGTGATCTTTAATGTCGGTGCTCGACTTAACTACTGGTCGTTCACCAACGAGGTGCTTCCTTCTCCGCGTGCGAACGTCACGTTTATCCCGGGTTGGAAGCGCGACTTCAGTTTCCGCTTTGCTACCGGTCTTTACTACCAAGCACCTTTCTATAAGGAACTGCGCGATACCGCGACCGTCGATGGCGTCACGCGTATCACCCTTAACGATAAACTCAAGGCGCAGCGGTCGGTTCACGTCATCTTCGGTTCGGACTACTATTTCCGCGCGTGGGGTCGTCCGTTTAAGTTCGCTGCTGAGGCGTATTACAAGCACATCGACCGAATGGAGACCTACACCGTCGATAATGTGCGTGTGCGCTATTCCGGACAGAACGACGCGCACGGTTTTGCTGCCGGTGTGGACCTCAAACTCTACGGAGAACTCGTTCCGGGTGCGGATAGTTGGATTAACTTCTCCGCCGGAGCGGCTCGGCAGAAACTCAACGAGCGTCCAGAACTGGGTTGGATACCTTCGCCTAACGAACAGCGATGGTCGTTCTCCATGCTTTTCCAAGACTATATACCGCAGCTGCCTCAACTGGTTTTCCACTTTAAGACTGTCTTTGCGGACGGACAGCCCTTTGCTGCGCCCAACGATATCGTTTCGCAGAAGTCTTTCCGCACGGCTCCTTATAAACGTATTGACTTAGGAGCGACGTATGTGTTCAACCGTAAGACGGCGAAGTTTATGCGTAACCCGAAAGCCGACCATATCAAACAATGGGCTATCCAGTTTGAGGTCTTTAATATCGTCGGTTGGAACAACGTCAACTCGTATTTCTGGGTCAGCGATGCAGAAGGTCAGTTATGGGCAAGCCCCAACTACCTCACCGGTCGCCGCTTTAATCTCAAGTTTACAATCGATATAAGATAAATTCATCATTTCATCATTTATAAATTCATCATTTTATGAAAGAGACCCCCATGATGGCGCAATTCCGCTCGATCAAAGAGCAATACCCTGACGCTCTTTTGCTCTTCCGATGCGGAGACTTTTACGAGACCTACTGCGAGGACGCTGTTCGCGCCAGTAAGATTTTGAATATCACCCTAACCCATCGAAGCAACGGTGCGGCAGGCACTGCCCCTATCGACATGGCAGGCTTCCCCTTCCACGCACTCGACACCTATCTACCTAAACTCGTGCGCGAGGGTTTGCGCGTTGCTATTTGCGACCAACTCGAGGACCCTAAACTCACCAAGACCCTCGTCAAACGAGGTGTCACCGAACTCGTCACTCCCGGAGCCAGTTACTCGGACACTTCCCTCCAACAAAAACAAAACACCTTCCTCGCCGCCTTGCATTTTAGTACGAAAACTAAAAACTCTAAACTATCGACCGAAGGTCGCAACCAGACGGCTACTCTAAACTCTAAACTCTCCACTCTCAACTCTTCAATAGGTCTCGCTTTGCTCGACCTCAGCACCGGCGAGTTCCTTGTAGCCGAAGGCTCATCCGACTATATCGACAAGCTCCTTGTGAACTTTGCGCCGAAGGAGGTGCTCTTCCTGCGCGACGAGAAGTCCCGCTTCACCTCGCTCTTTGGTAACCACTACTTCACCTTCGAACTCGATGACTGGATGTTCACCCAGCAAGCAGCGACGGATCGCCTCACCAAGCAGTTTGGCACGTCGTCCCTTAAGGGTTTTGGTATCTCAACGCTGCCTAATGCCACTATTGCTGCCGGCGCTATCCTGCATTATCTCGATATGACTCAGCACCTGCAGACCGGGCACATCCATTATCCTGCACGTATAGAGGAAGACCGTTATGTCTGGCTGGACCGGTTCACTATCCGTAACCTCGAACTCGTCGAAGGTGCTGCGCCCGAAGGGAAGACCTTATATCATATCTTAGACTCTACCCTCACCCCCATGGGTGGGCGGTTGCTCCATCGTTGGCTCGCTTTCCCGCTCAAACAGGTTACGGCTATTCGTCACCGTCAGTCGGTGGTAGAACACCTCTTCCGTCGTCCCGACCAGCGGGAGGCTTTGGCGCAAGCGCTGTCTCCTATCCAAGACCTCGAACGTATCGTCTCGAAGATATCTACCGGTCGTATCGGTCCTCGTGAGATGCGCCAACTCGTTGTGGGAATGCGTGCGGTGGAAGATATACAGTCGGCATTCAGCGATGCTGACCCCTCGTCGTATATGGCTACGCTTATTCGGGAGCTCAATCCGTGTTCGGAAGCGGCAGCGCGTATCGACGCGACCCTTGTCCTCGACCCGCCTGTGGCGCAAGGGCGTTTGAGAACTATTGCTAATAACGTGGACGAGCAGCTCGACCACTATCGTGCCCTGCAGTCCGGCGGAAAACAGTACCTTCTCGATATCCAGCAGCGCGAGATTGAGTCCACCGGCATTCAGTCGCTTAAGATTGGGTTTAACTCCGTCTTCGGCTATTATCTCGAAGTGCGCAATACGTACAAAGACCAAGTGCCTGCGTCTTGGATTCGCAAGCAGACCCTTGTCAATGCCGAGCGGTATATCACGCCCGAACTCAAGCAATACGAGGAGCAGATCACCTCTGCCGAAGAGCAGATAGGTATTATTGAAAACCGTATCTATGCCGAGCTGTTGGCTTACCTTCAGTCGTTTGTGCCGGCTTTGCAGGCGGATGCGTCTATATTGGCTCAACTCGATTGCTTGCTCTCGTTTGCTACCGTGGCGCAAGCGCATCACTATGTCTGCCCCGAGGTCAATGACTCGCTCGTGATTGACATTAGGCAAGGTCGTCACCCCGTCATCGAACAGCAACTGCCTATGGGCGAGCAGTACGTGGCGAACGATGTGCTTCTCGATAATAACAGCCAGCAAGTCATCATCCTTACCGGACCGAACATGGCGGGTAAGTCGGCTCTGCTGCGTCAGACGGCGCTGATCGTGCTGATGGCGCAGATAGGCTCGTTCGTGCCGGCGGACAGTGCGTCTATCGGTGTGGTCGATAAGATCTTCACGCGTGTCGGGGCTTCGGATAATATCTCCCAAGGCGAATCTACGTTTATGGTCGAGATGAACGAAGCGGCGGCTATCCTCAATAACCTCAGCGAGCGCAGTCTCGTCCTCTTTGACGAGTTAGGACGAGGCACATCCACGTATGACGGTATCTCTATCGCGTGGGCGATTGTGGAGTATATCCACCACCATCCCAGTCACGCCAAGACCCTCTTTGCTACCCATTATCACGAGCTCAACGAGATGGAGACAACCATGGAGCGTATTCGTAACTATAACGTCTCCGTCAAGGAGATTGACGGTAAGGTTATCTTCCTGCGCAAACTCGTTCGGGGTGGTTCGGAGCACTCGTTCGGTATCCACGTGGCTAAACTCGCCGGTGTCCCGCAGTCTATCGTTGACCGCGCCAACGCCATCCTCCACGACCTCGAAGCCACTTCGTCCGCTCAACCAAATAACTCTAAACTATCGACCGAAGGTCGCAACAAGACGGCTTCTCTAAACTCTAAACTAGCCCAAAGGGCGTCAACTCTCAACTCTGAATGCCCAGATGGCATTCAGTTAAGCATCTTCCAGCTCGACGATCCGGTCTTAGCCCAAATCAAAGACACCTTGCTGTCGCTCGACATCGATAACCTCACGCCCTTGGCTGCACTTAATAAACTCAATGAAATCAAACACCTTGTAGGAGGCAAATAACGGTGGCTGGGCTGCCATCATTCATGAGTAAAAACGCGGGAACACCCAATTTTGTTATGTCCTTTCTGCGCTGATTGTATCTGCGCTTTTTCGTTCATTTGGTCCCGCATTGAATGCGGGTTCTCATAACTCATAATTCATAATTCAAAATTACCACACCCTATCCCTTCTCGGCGAAAGTCTTTCGCCGTTTCTTTCCCCCTCCCCCTCTACTTATTCATTTACATATTTGAATGGTTCCAATAGAAAGTCCAATACATTGACAAATAGTATTCCGTTATCGTTCATACATGTCGGTTGCATACTTCCGGCAATAACAATACGGCGGAAACCATCTGTAATCTTATTTAGCGAAGCTAATTCTTGTTGGCGCTTTATGTTGTCCGACAACGCGTATGCAGATTGGATATATACACGATTATACCCATGATTACAAACAAAATCAACTTCAAGATTAACACGTTTACGTTTGCCTTCTTCGTCTTTCTGTTCCGCAACGACTTGACCAACATCCACTTGACAACCAATTGCCCTCAGTTCGTTATAGATCATATTTTCCATCATGTGTGTTTCCTCTGTCTGGCGGAAACCAATGCGAGCGTTCCGAAGCCCTAAATCTTCGAAATAATACTTGTACGGAGTATCAATATATCTACGCCCTTTGATGTCATAGCGAACAGAACGCTCAATCATAAACGCATCCTCCATATACTCCAAATACTTAGCAATGGTCTTGGCGTCTATCTCTTTTAATTTGCATAGCAAAAGGCGTTTATATTCCACAAAAGTGTGTAATTACACATTTTTCGGGTGCAAAATTACAACTTTTTTTGAATTGTGCAAATAAAAAAGCGAAAAAAATGCACTTTTTCGCTTTTTGAC
>JAKSNE010000066.1 GCA_024400135.1 Paludibacteraceae bacterium | reverse complement strand
ACTGCAACGCCCACAAAGAGTTAGCATTACGCTATATCTGCGGAAACGTACTGAGTGGCACGCAAAAAGAGGCTAACGAGGTTATCTGCTACCGCGCAAACCAAATCACGATCATCGCCGAAGGAACCGAAAAGCATGAGTTCATGGGCTGGTTATTACCTCGTTTCAATGATTTTAATGCCACGAATACCGATCCGGCTAAGATGTTGGACAACGGTTTATGGCATTGGCTCTTTGGTCCTAAGAAATACAACTGGGACGCACGCGTTAAAGGTGGTCGCAGAGCGATTATCGTCAGCGGCGAGTACGACAAAGTGTTCCCGATGGATATCTATCCGGAGCAACTGATAAAAGCAATGATTGCCGGCAATATCGACAAGATGGAGCAACTCGGTGCGTACGAAGTAGCGCCGGAGGACTTCGCTTTATGCGAGTATATGTGCACCTCGAAGATGCCGTTGCAAGCCATCGTAAGTGAAGCATTAGCGAACTTAAGAAAGGAGGTAGAGTGATGAATAAGTTTTATGAGATTTGGAAAAAGTTCGGTAAGAACTTCGAAGAAGGCGGCAAACTGCAAAAATTAAGCAGTTTCTACGATGCCTTTGATACGTTCCTGTTCACCCCGAGTACGACAGCGAAGAAGATCGGCGCTCATATCCACGACGGAAATGATAGCAAGCGTACGATGATCTTAGTGGTACTGGCTTTGGTACCGGCTTTGTTGTTCGGTATGTTCAATACCGGTTACCAACATTTTCTGGCTACAGGTGAGATTGTGAAGGGAGCAATGACGTGTGCGCTGTTCTGGAAAGCGTTTGCTTTCGGTCTGCTCGCCGTACTGCCCCTTATTATCGTATCGTACGTAGTGGGACTCGGTATTGAGTTCACCGTAGCACAGTTCAAACACGAAGAGGTGGCAGAAGGATTCCTTGTAACAGGTTTCCTCATTCCGCTTATTGTGCCTATTGACACCCCGTTATGGATGGTAGCTATTGCTACGGCATTTGCGGTTGTGTTCGCGAAGGAAGTGTTTGGCGGTACGGGATATAACATCTTCAACGTAGCGCTTATCACGCGTGCTTTCTTGTTCTTCGCTTATCCGTCGCACATGACCGGTGACGAACCGTTCATCCGTACGGCAGGTACGTGGGGTTGGGACAACGGTAAGACGTTAGTTGACGGCTTCAGTGGTGCAACGTCACTGACGCAGATGGCGACGAGTGCCGATGCAGGATTTATGCCGGCAGACTTTTGGACGATGTTCAACGGACTGATTCCGGGTTGCGTAGGTGAGACTTGCTGCTGGGCTATCCTGTTGGGTGCGATACTACTTATCTGCACGGGTGTAGCCAGTTGGAAGATTATGTTATCGATCTTAGCTACGGCAGGTTTGACGGCTGCGCTGATTAACTTCTGCGGTCCGGACAATGCAATGGCTAACTATCCTTGGTACATGCATCTTATCTCCGGCGGTTTGCTGTTCGGTGCTGTGTTTATGGCAACTGACCCTGTGACGGCGGCTCGTACGGAAGTAGGTAAATGGATATATGGTGCGCTGATTGGTTTTATGGTAATCGTTATTCGCGTGTTCAACGCCGGTTATCCCGAAGGCATGATGCTCGCTATTCTGCTTGGTAACCTGTTCGCTCCGCTGATTGACTGGTGTGTGATTCGTGTTAATGTAAATAAACGTCTAAAAAGAGCATAATTATGGCAAAACAATTTGTATGTAAAGTGTGTGGATACGTCCACACCGGAGATCAAGCTCCAGACGTATGCCCGCAATGCAATCAAACGAACTGCTTTGAGGAAAAGAAAACGAAACGTTTCTCTACGGACTCGAATGTATATACAATCATCTACGCTACAGTGTTAGTAGTGATTGTAGCAGTGGCATTAGCGGCAGTGAGTCAAGCGCTGTCTAAGCGTCAGCAGGCGAATGCGTTGCTGGACAAGCAGAAACAGATATTGGTAGCGCTTAATCAAGACTTGGATGCAGTAGCCGATCCGGCTGCGCTGTATAAGGAGTTGTGTCAAGACACGATTCCTTGCGGCGAGACGGAAGCGTATGTATTCAATATCGAAGGCGCCACGAAGTATGTATTACGTCTTCACGGACAAGGTCTGTGGGGCGGTATTGGTGGTTATTTGGCTTTGGACGAAGATAAGAACACCGTGTTTGGTGTGAACTTCAACCACGAAGGAGAGACTCCGGGTTTGGGTGCAGAGATCACGACGGCTAAGTTCCGTGATCAGTTCAAAGGTAAGCATATTAAGGATGCCAGTGGTGCTATCCGCTCGATTGCGGTTCTGAAGTCCGGTAAGGCAGCAGAAGCAGGTCAAGAGCAGGTAGATGCTTGGGCCGGCGCAACCATCACATCGACCGGTGTGAGTGACATGTTAGCGGCTAACTTAGCGGAATACGCTGCGTTCTTGAACGAAGGCAAAGCTTGCAAGCACGCCTGTGGCCACGATTGTGAAAATCAAGAAGAAAAGGAGGTAACAGATGTTGAGTAAAAACACAAAAGAGGCATTTCTTAATCCTCTAAATTTGAATAACCCTGTGCTGGTGCAGATCTTAGGTATCTGTTCGGCATTAGCGGTAACGGTACAACTCAAGCCCGCGTTGGTGATGGGTGTATCTGTGACGATCATTGTAGCGTTGTCGAATGTGGTTATCTCGCTTATCCGTAAGTCTATTCCGATGCGTATCCGTATCATCGTTCAGTTGGTGGTAGTGGCAGCGTTGGTGACGATCGTGAGTGAGATATTAAAAGCGTTTGCTTACGATGTGGCAATGCAGTTGAGTGTGTATATCGGATTGATCATCACGAACTGTATTCTGATGGGGCGTCTGGAAGCGTTTGCTATGACGAATAGTCCTATGGAATCGCTGATGGACGGTCTTGGCAACGGTTTAGGTTATGCAGCTATCTTGATTATCGTGGCTTTCTTCCGCGAGTTATTAGGTAGCGGCAAGTTGCTCGGTTATCAGATTATCCCCGAGAGTTGGTACATCACCAACGGCGGATGGTACGAGAACTGCGGTATGATGTTAATGCCGGCTATGGCGTTGATATTGGTAGGCTGCGTGATATGGATTCATCGTTCTATAAATGAAGAAAAGAAATAAGGTATGGAACACGCAATTAGTTTATTTGTCCGCAGTATTTTTGCCGACAATATGATTTTCGCCTTCTTCTTAGGTATGTGTTCATACCTTGCCGTAAGTAAGGACGTTAAGACTGCCGCAGGTTTAGGTGTAGCCGTTATCTTCGTGCAAACGATCACGCTGCCTATCAACTACCTGTTGCAAGTATATGTATTGACCCCGCTGGGACTGGGTTATCTGAGTTTTATCCTCTTCATCGCTGTGATTGCAGCTATTGTGCAGTTGGTAGAGATGGTGGTGGAGAAGTTCAGTCCTACGCTGTATAACTCGTTGGGTATCTTCCTGCCGTTGATTGCCGTTAACTGCGCAATCATGGGTGGTAGTTTGTTTATGCAACAACGTGTACTGCTCGATGCCGAAAATGTGAAAGCGATTGCTAACCTCGGTGACGCCTTTGCCTTCGCTATCGGTAGCGGTTTAGGATGGATGCTGGCTATTGTAGCCTTAGCAGGTATAAGAGAAAAAATGGAGTACAACGACGTACCCAAGCCCTTACAGGGTATCGGTATCACGTTCATCACCGTAGGTCTGATGGCGTTAGCGTTCATGTGCTTCTCGGGACTTAACATTTAATAGGAGGAAAAGAAAATGGATATTACTGCAATTTTATATGCTGTAGGAGTTTTCTTAGCGGTTATACTCCTGTTGGTTGTTGTGTTGCTGGTGGCTAAGCGTTATTTGGTAGCCAGTGGCGATGTGAAAGTGACTATCAATGGGGATAAGGATTATACTATTCCTGCCGGAGGTACGTTGCTGGCATCGTTAGGTGCTGCCGGAGTACACCTGCCCTCCGCTTGTGGCGGTAAAGGTAGTTGCGGCCAGTGCAAATGTCAAGTATTAGAAGGCGGTGGCGAGATTCTGCCCACCGAGACCGTTCATTTCAGCCGTAAGCAACAGAAAGACCATTGGCGTCTAGGTTGCCAAGTGAAGGTGAAGAACGACCTGCAACTGAAGATGGACGAGTCTATCTTAGGCGTTAAGGAATGGGAATGTGAGGTTATATCGAACAAGAACGTGGCTACGTTCATTAAGGAGTTCAAGGTTAAGTTACCAGCTGGCGAGCACATGAACTTCGAGCCGGGTTCGTATGCGCAGATCCGTATCCCGGCTTACGACATCGATTACGATCGCGATATGGATAAGAGTCTGATCGGTGACTTGTATCTGGGTGCTTGGCAGCACTTCGGTCTGTTTGGACTCAAGCAGAAGAACACCGAGCCTACTATCCGTGCGTACTCGATGGCTAACTATCCGGACGAGGGAGATATCATCACCTTGACGGTGCGTATTGCTACCCCACCCTTCAAACCGAAAGATCAGTGTCCTAACGGACCGGAGTTCATGGATGTACCTTGCGGTATAGCCTCCACGTATATCTTCTCGCTCAAGCCGGGAGATAAAGTGATGATGAGTGGTCCTTATGGTGAGTTCCGTCCTGTTTATAACAGTAAGAAAGAGATGATCTGGGTCGGTGGTGGTGCCGGCATGGCTCCGCTGCGCGCACAGATTATGCATATGCTCAAGACTCGTCAATGCCGCGACCGCGAGATGCACTATTTCTATGGTGCTCGTGCGATTGATGAGGTATTCTTTATGGAAGACTTCTTGGCATTGGAGAAGGAGTTCCCGAACTTCCATTTCCATCTCGCTTTGGACCGTCCGGATCCAAAGGCAGACGGCTTAGGAATCAAATATACACCGGGTTTCATTGCTCCTGTGATGGGCGATACCTACCTCAAGCAGCATGAGGCTCCGGAGGATATTGAGTACTACCTCTGCGGTCCTCCAATGATGAGTAAGACGGTCATCGACCTGCTGCACTCGTTAGGCGTAGCGGACGAAGATATTCGTTACGATAACTTCGGTGGATGATGAATATATTTTAAAGGAACGCGTGCGTGTGTGTGCGCGTTCCTTACTTTTATTATGAAAATTGGAATATACGGCGGGAGTTTTAATCCGGTGCATTATGGGCATACAGGATTGATGAGGTGGGTGTTGGATAACACCGATCTGGATGCTATTTGGATGATAGTGAGCCCGAATAACCCACTGAAGGATAGTAAGATATTAGGCGGAGAGGAGGAAAGGCTGAGAGGCGCTCAACAGGCGGTGGAAGCATTGAACGAACCGAGGATACGGGTGTCGGATTTTGAGTTTACCCTACCCCGCCCGAGTTATACGGCAGCCACACTCAAAGCATTAAGAGAGCAATATCCCGAACACGAGTTCGTACTGATTATCGGGGAAGATAACTGGGATATCTTCGATAAATGGAAAGACTATGAAGAGATTCTGAGGCTACACGAAATATATATTTACCCACGTAGACAGACCGCTGCGCTGAAAGACCGCTACGCTGAAGGACCAACTTTGTCTGAAAGACCGGTTTCACCTGAAAGACCGCCCTTCGGGCTGAAAGAGATAAGGGGAGTGAGGTATTTGCGGGAGGCACCGCTATTTGATATCTCCTCGACAGAAATCAGAAATAATTGTAAATAACGTATGACAAGATGAGAAATTTAGGTTTATGAGGAAGTTCAATTTATTCAGACTGACAAAACTTGTTTGTTTTTTGTCATTGGCATTGC
>JAKSNE010000065.1 GCA_024400135.1 Paludibacteraceae bacterium | reverse complement strand
ATGCAGATTCCTCCTAAAGAGAAACGTCCTCAACATGCAGGAAAAATAGAAATCTATCAATAACATGAGCCAACCTTTAGTTAGTATATTAGTTCCCATTTATGGTGTAGAACGCTACATTGAACGCTGTGTAGTAAGTTTGATGGAGCAAACCTATTCGGAGATAGAATATATCTTTGTAGATGATGCTACCCCTGACCATTCTATCGATATTTTACAAAACGTAGTACAGCGATATCCTCATCGCTCTTCGCAAGTTCGAATCCTACATCACGAACAAAATCAAGGATTATCTACGGCTCGAAACACTGCCATAGCTGCTGTTACAGGGGAATATTTATGGCATGTGGATTCGGACGACTATATCGCACCTAACGCTGTTGAACTATTAGTTTCTACAGCACAAAACACCAAGGCGGACATCGTGATATTTGATGCCATCAAAATAGAAGAGCAGGGGGAAAAGCGATTAGTTGCAGAATATGTCGATAAAAATAGTTATCTAAAGGGGCTTTTACAACACCTCTATATTTGTGCTCATTGGAATAAGTTCTATAAAGCAACATTCTATAAGGGGACTAATATTCAAAGCGTAGAGAGAGTGCGTTTGGCAGAAGACTATGCTGTAACACCACGAGTGATTCATCAAGCCCAAACATTAACGGTCTTACATGAGCCTCTTTATTATTACGAGACACGCAACCAAAATTCGTATGTTCACAACCTTAATCGTACAGCAATTCTTAGTCATTATATGGCAACGGATGTACTGGAATCTTATTTTTCAAAAGTAGCAGATAAAGAGCAATGGCGTGATGTAGTTAACATACTGAAACAACGTTCAATTGCGTCCCTACTAAAACAATCTAAACAATCTTCTTGGAAGGATATTCGCACCGTATATGCTAAGGAACTCTGTCTTAGTAGTAATGGGTTGAAGTTGGTTGATAAAATGATATACACGCTTTTCAAAACCAATCAAGATGTGCTGCTCTCTATCTTCCTTTGGTTTTATCGTTGTGTATATATGTTTGCTAAAAAATAGATTAATTATGCCCACCATTAGTATTATCATACCAGTTTATTAAGAACGTTCGTGTCGAAGATTATGTTAAGCACTATTATTTGTACATACAATCGAGAAAAGTATATTCGCCCACTGCTGGAGAGTATTGCTGCCAATACGTTGGCAAAAGACCAATACGAAATCGTGTTAGTCGATAACAACTGCACTGATAACACACGCTTAGTGTGTGAGCAATTTGCTGCCGACCATACCGATGTGACGTTTCGTTACGTGGTTGAGACAGAGCAAGGATTATCGGCGGCCAAGAATAAAGGTCTTCAAGAAGCCAAGGGAGATATTATTGTGTACGTAGATGATGATGCTTTAGTGGATGCTCATTACTTGAAGGATTATGCCGATTGGTTTGAGCAACACCCCGAGACCATGGCAGCAGGCGGTCCTATTCTACCCATGTACGAAGAAGGTGAGGAACCTGAGTGGATGACACCTTACACCCGCGCCCTTTTGACAGCGTGGATGAACTATGGCGATAAGGTACGCGAATATCCTAAGGGGCGTTATCCCGGAGGTGGCAATGCCGCTTATCGCAAAGAGGTCTTTGAGCAAGTAGGACTCTTCAACACCGCGCTTGGTCGTAAAGGCGGTAACTTAATGGGAAGTGAAGAGAAAGATATATTTGCTAAGATGCACGAACAAAGAATGCAGGTTCTTTACCTGCCTTCACCGGTGCTACATCACTCGATTCCATCGTATAAATTAGAGGAAGATTACTTCAATCGTTTAACCACTCAAATGGGTATTAGTGAACGAAAAAGAACGCTCGCTATCTCCAAAAAGGAATACAGCAAGCGTCTATTTTTAGAAGCCATCAAATGGGGCGGAACGATTGTTCTTTGGCTTCGCTATTTTATGGTTGGGCAGAAGTCGAAGGGCGACAAATTAGTTTCTTTCCGTACAAAGGTAACCCAAGGCCTGCTAAACTTAGTATAAGCGCTAATATCAAAATTGCCATACACCACTTATCTATTTTGAGGGCAGCAGGTACGAACTCCATCACAATCTCATGTTGACCTGCCGGAATAACGGCTGCACGCAATGTATAGTTGGCACGACCTAATGGTTGTTCTACTCCATCAATATAGAGATGCCAATCGTGAGGATAGTATATCTCTGAGAACACGCACACTCTATCTTCCTCTACGGCTGCGCGGTATTCCAATCGGTTGGGAGCATAACTCGTCATCTCTATCTGAGCCGGAGCGACCGATTCTGCCGATAAAACCTCCGCAAATTGGTTATCCGCCACTGCTTCACGACGAAGGTCGATGGTGTTGAGGGCATCACTCTCTGCATTGGGAGTGTCCACAAAATGCACTTTATCTACAAACCACGCATTACCAAAGGCTTCGGGATTGAGTTGAACGCCATTGCGCGTGATGACATATTTGGTATTGAGCATATTGACTACTTGCCAATTGTTTTGAGAAATATGCTCATCTATAAGGTCTTGATAACGACGTAGTTTCGCCGCAGAATAACCTCCAATTGATTTCAGGCGGTACGAAGTGCGGGCATCATTGAAGGTATTGGACGTTAAATTGAGGACGCGATAATCCAGACTCTTGTCTTTGAGAATCTGCTCCTCCCAAGGTTGCATTGCGAAATAACGGTTGTCGTCCTTCTTGCTCACAAAATTATCCGCACTGAAGAAACGGCGATCAACAGGCACCATATCGAGAAGGATGAGTATGCCAAGGACGATATATAAATAAGCCCCCTTCCGACTTCCCCCTACAGGGGAAGAGGAGGACTGCTTTTCTGAAAGATATTGATACCCCAATAGAGCCGCAGCGGCTAAAGCAATGAAGATAAACGAACGCCAAGCATCGGCTTTTAACATAGCGGCACGTTGGTCGATAATCATTTGGTAGATCTCGTTTCCAACTTGACCCTTCCATTGTGCGTCGTAAGACGAGGTGAAAGAACAAATACTGCCACCAAAGAGGGCGAAGATAAGGCAGAGACCGGCAGTTATACCGGCGGCGATGAAGATCGGACGAGCCCCCTTCCGACTTCCCCCTGCAGGGGAAGAGGTAAGTTGTTGCAAGGCAAGGAAGCCTAATAAGGGCATAGTAATCTCTGCCACGACTAAGATACTCTCCACGGCTCGGAATTTATTGTACATTGGGAAGTAATCGAAGAAGAACTCCGTAAAGGGCATAAAGTTCCGTCCCCAAGCGAGGGCAACCGAGAAGAGTGTAGCAATGAGTAGTGCCCATTTATAAGGTCCGGGCACAATAATGAGACCTAACACAAAGAGGAAAACGATGATTGCTCCCATATAAACAGGACCGGAAGTGAAGGCTTTCTCACCCCAATAAGTAGGTGCCTGCTGACAGAACTGTTTCGCACTACCTTTCGGTACACGCGCCTTGACGAGTTCATCATAAAGGACGGATTTAGTGCCCACATTATAACCACTGGCTCCACCCATAAAATTAGGAATGAGGAAGGTCATCGTCTCGTTGATACCGTATGACCAAGCCGTGGCATAATCGAGGTCAAGACCTGCCGTTTTATTGATAGAATCTGTCTCTTTGACAAGTTCGGAATGCCCACCACGCATGGTTTCTTTGAGGTAACTCTGGTTCATCTGCCACCAACTAAGTTTGGTTCCAAAGATAAGCAACGCGCATATCAGGAGGACACCTACGCCTATACCAAGGTCTTTCCAACGCTTCTCAGAAATATGAATATACAGTTCGGCAATCGCCAAAACGCCTATAAGCATACAAATATAATAAGTCATCTGCGCATGCAACGTGATACCTAAAACACCATAAATGATTACCAATGGAGCACCCAACCAATATTTTTTTCTAAAGATAGCATAAAAACCACCAATCATTGGAGCTAAAAACCCAAGACCGACGGCTTTCGTGATATGTCCGGCAGGAATAATCAAAAAGAAATAACTACTAAGTCCAATAGCAAGTCCTCCGACTAAACTGAGCCAAGGGTTGACACCAAAACACAAGAGCATTAAGAAGAACCCAAAGAAATAGGCGAAGATAATACCAACAGCATTTAGATTATCAGAGAAGCCAAAATGCGCAATCGTTTCTAACCTACCTCGTATAATGTTGGTGGGAGTACTACCCGTAATCTGATAAGTCGGCATACCTCCAAACATCGAATTAGTCCACCAAGTAATCTCACCTGTTTGTTGTTTAAATTCGCGCGCCTCTTGCGCGGCTCCTTTCCAGTTGTTTACATCACCTGCTTGCAGCACTTTGCCCTCCAATAAAGGCGAGCAATAGATTACGGCAACAACAATAAACACAACAACGGCTACCATATATGGTAGGATAGCTTTCCAATCAATATTCAATTTCTTCATATTTCTTATAATTATATATTCGCGCGTATAGCAGCGAGTTCGTTACGTAATCGTTGCAGAATCTCCGTAGCACGTTGGCGCACATCGACCTGCTTGGTTCCTTGTTTGAGTTCGTTGCGGATAGCCTCGATACGAGTAATCTTGAGGTCATCACGCAAATACTTGACTTGTTTGATGAAATCGATGTTTTCTTTAGTATAGTACCTATTCCCGTGCCCATCTTTGCGTGGTTTGAGGTCATCAAACATCTTCTCCCAATAACGAAGGGTAGCATCGGTCAAACCGGTTTGCTGTCTGACCTCTTTCATCGAATAATATGTACGTTCTATCTCCATTAGAATTTGATGGCTACGTGTACCTCGGGCGTTCGCGTTTGGCGCAAGGCATCGTAGTATAAGTCGGGTTCGATATTCATACTTAAGTCGGGAGACATATCGAAGTCAAAGAGTTGGGCATCTACGTATGCGTCAATGATAGACAACCCATACACTAAGAGGGTTGCCACAATACTAATATCCCGATAACGACGGAAAGTGTTTTGCTGATTCTCAAGCGTTTGCGTATAACGGTCGCGCCCACCCATTCGCTCAATATCATAGCCTTTGGGAAGAATAGCATTATACGAACGTTTAGGGTCGGTAGAAAGAACCTCGTCCGTTAAAATATCCCGATAAGCCGTTTTGTAGGTATCAAAACTTGTTTGGTTGAGGACAATAGCATACGCACAGCCCATCAGTCCACCATAGACAATAGGCAGTTTCCAATAACTACGATTGTATATCTGTCCTGCGCCCGGAAGGATTGCTGCCATCCACACCGCCCGATAAGGATCCGGTTTCCAGTGAGCCGGAATCGTATCGTTCTCATTGGCTGAGAGTATCAGCGAACAGAAAAGTAATATGGTCGTCAGTATTTTTTTCAACGGATGTGGCTAATGATTTCGTTTAACTCTTTTTCGTTCGAAAAGAAAATCGTCAGTTTGCCTTCTGTCACCTTCACTTTTTGCGGGAAGATCTCCGATAAGATATTTTGTTGACGGATATAAGGGTGAGGTGTCTTTTGTATTTTCTCTTTGGCAAGCGATTTAGCATGATTAACTAACGCCTCTACTTGTCTTACCGATAAACCATTCTCCAATATCTTGTGGTAAATAGTTATTTGTTGCTCGGCGGATTGGCTACTCAATATCGCACGAGCGTGACCCATGTCGAGTTTTTTGTCCTTAATACCCATCTGTATCTCGGCAGGCAGTTTAAGAAGACGCAGATAGTTCGTAATCGTAGCGCGTTTCTTGCCTATCTTCTCTGCCATTCGTTCTTGAGTGAGTTGGTACTCGTCCATCAGCCGTTGGTACGCCAAGGCAATCTCGATAGCGTCCAAGTCCTCGCGTTGAACGTTCTCAATCAGTGCCCACTCCATCACTTGCTCATCCTTAGCCTCTTTGATATAGGC
>JAKSNE010000064.1 GCA_024400135.1 Paludibacteraceae bacterium | reverse complement strand
CTATAACAAGCCCAAACGGCTAAGGCTATAAAAAATAGTTTTTTCATGGTTGATATAAATATTTTGCAGTTTGCGCTGCAAAGGTACAACAAAAATTTGGAATGAGCAAATTTATTTTCGTTTTTTAGGCAAAAAGATGTAATCTGATAACAAAAAGGACTAAAAAATCTACGGGAGCTTGCTCCCAGTAATTTTTGGAGGACTTTTGGTTGTAGGGCATAGCCCTGCCTAAAAAACGCAATTCTTTGCTCATTTTAATAAACGTGCGACCGTATTTTCGGGGGCATGGTGTCCCCCGCTTAACGGGGGAAACAGTATCTAGCGAAAGGGGGCATTTCTTACCTGCGGCAGGCGGCGTCCGAAATTACTGCTTTTTTCCCGTCGCGTTCCTCTCCGCTCGTCGGGGCATTCTTGTGCCCAATATATGGGGTCCCCGGAAAGCCTGCTTTCTGGGGAGAGGAGGAGTCGCGGGTACCTCTGCCGAAGCGGAGCTTTGGCATCGTACTAAGCGCACTCCGACGAGGGGCGCTCCCTCCCGCTTCTCGTTTCTTGTTTCCCATTTCTTTGTGTGGTCGATATACCTCCTTCCTGCCCCGCAGGGCTCACTTTCACTTTCACTTTCACTTTCACTCCCTTCCTCCCCCTTTGGCACGCTTTTTGTGTACTATATTTCAGCCTCTTTTCAGCCTTCAGTAACGGCAGTCGAACGGCAATCGAACGGCAATGGAACGGCAGTCGGGCGAAAATGCGGCGAAAATCGGACGAGAGTCAAACGGTAATCACAGGGGCTTTTGTAAGCCTTTTGCTGATATATTAAACGCCTAAACAACTAAACAAAATAACAAACTATGGCTAATTGTAAAGATTCAGACACTTTCAAAGAACTAAGTGGAAAAGTGTCCCGCAAAGACGATGGCTACTATTACGTTGTCAATCACAAACAATTTTATCGCAAACGCGATGAGAGTTATCACCAACATCTGTCACCCAAGCAACGTTGGCTTTCGGAGGCTTTCCGCTATGGTCAGCGAGAAGCCAAAGCGGCTTTAAGTGACCCCACTTTAGCTCCGGCTATTGAGCAGCAATACAAAGCGTCGCGCCACAAAGCGCCTAATGGGAAGGTTTATGGTACACCTTTGCGTTGGAAGGCAGCTATCTTGCAACAGCAGTGGAAGACCGACCACCCCTTTGAACAGTGGTATGAGACTTATTTAGCGACCATCTCCCAAGAGGCAGCAGCGAAGACGGCTAATGAGAATGCTTCTCAGTATATGATCAAGCAACAGATCAAAGCCCTTCAAGCCCAACTCATCGAACTCGAAAAACGGGTAGAGAAGTAGCGGCTCGCTATTATATCCGGTCTAGCGCAGCGTTCCGGACTATCCGGAATATCCGGCACAAAAAAAACCGCTCCGAGTGATGCTCGAAGCGGTCGTGTATTTAGACAATTAACTTGTACGCGATTATTCTTCTACATAAACGGGGCGAACGGTTAACCCTAATTGGCGTCCATTATTGTTGTTGGGTTCGATGTATTGATTATCGAACGTGGCACTCGTTGCTATGTCTGAGTTTCCATCTAAAAGCTTAGAGTACCAATAATAACCTTCCGCATTAGTGCTAATGATTGACGATTCATCTATCAAGCCGGCAGCCGGCAAAAAGATTGAATTATCCGTATAATCTTCTTTTAAACTTGTAACAAGATAACCCTTCACACCTGTACTATTGTAGTCTTCCTGCCAAACCCACTCGCAGTTCTCGCTATTTTTCAACTCCTCGAATTCGGCTTTAGTCGGCATACGCCAATTTTCTCCCCAGTTCACAGTAGCAGCATCATCTGCAGGTTCAAGAGTGGTCAAGCCTCCATAATCATTGTACTTTGCGTAAAGACCTGTTTCTTCATCATAATCAAAATAGGTACTCAAATCATATACCTCTTTGGGACTTGTCTCACCCCAAGCGAGGTAATAGCCGTAACCTTCGGGCGTGGTAGCACCTACATTGCAGGTAGCCCATTTAACACTCAAACCGAGGTCAACATAGGTTGGAATAAAGAGCGCTTTCACCTCTTTTGCAGGCATATTCAGGCACTTGCCGGCGGTGAAGGTTTGGGCAGCAGAGGTAGCAAAGGAGCAAATCTTGGCAGGAGTAGTGGCGTTATCCCATATCTCTGCCTCGAACTGATACGTGCCCGTAGGAACGACCATATAGAGAGGAGTAGCCGTTGCCGAAGTAGCACCAATTGCCACACCACCGGTGCAGGTCAAGGTGTAAGATACAGCAGGATTGGCGGTCTTGTTGGTGAACACAATCTTACCAACAGTCTTATCCGTGCCAAAGAGGTTGAGTTGCACCATTGCATATTGAGCGGTGAGGGAAATTTCATTACTTAATAATGTGCAGCCTGTTGCCGTGAAGAGCATCTTGTCGGCAGGGATAGGGCGATAAAACTGTCCCGCCAAGTTGGGTTCCTCAATAGGATACTGAATATCAAATGTGGTACCACCGACGGGCATTAACCCCGAGAACGTACCTATATTCGAACCTGCACCCGTAGTCAGTTTAAACTCAGCAGTGTTTTGACCTACTTTCACTAAGATCTTATCATTTTCTTCCCACTTGAAGTCGATTTGGTTGTCGGTGGTATTATCCACACCGGCTACTCTGTTAGGACCTTGTTGCGCACCGGCACCAACGGTTAAAGTCACTTGTTGTCCTTTCTCAAAGGGAGTACCTTCGGGAGCGTTCTCGACAATGTTATCGTTCTTGTTGCAGCCAACGAGCACTAACAGCGCAGCTGCGAAATACATAAACTTTCTCATAATTCTTAATTCTTAATTACCTTACCATGCTCCATTGGTTTTTTCAACGGATTCTAAACTTGCAGCAGGAGCATACACCGGTCCTGCACTAGCGCAGACAATGCTGCTGTTGATGACTTGGAGAACATTCGTCTCCGGTTGATTGTAATGTTTCATAAAATGTTTTTATTTTACTTCGCCTACTCTTCATCGGATTTTCGGCATTCTCCGTGGTTAATATTATTGTTTAGTTATAGACATAAAAAAAGCGTGGGCTTTCGCTCGCTTCATTTGATTACTAGAGGTCTTCGACTACCTTACAATTTCAAATGTACGCACAAAAACTCACGCGAATGACGTGAGCGTGCAAAACCGTACTTGAAATTGTAATAATTAGTGAATTACTGAAAAGTGTCGAAGTTTTCTAGTAATCAAGTTGGGCTTACAACGCTATTATTTAATATGTCCTCACTGTTTTACATCTCGTGAGCGATGCCCTTATTTTCCGTCAGTGAGCGACGGGCAATTTACGTCTGCCGGACGAGGGTTATTTACTTCTTAAAGATGTCAGAATGTGTACCTGTTCGTGCAATGGAAATCAACCTAATAGTATCTTTCACATCGTAAATAAGAAGCCAATCGGGTTCAATATGACATTCCCAATAGTGCGCAAATTTACCACTAAGACGATGTGGATGATATTCTACGGGAAGTTTGCCTTCGGCTTGTAGAAGATCAATGACAACTTGCAATGCAGAAAGATTCCAACCTCGCGCTACACAACGCTTTAAATCTTTCTTAAATTTGCCGGAATATTCAAGTTCGTACATATTAGCCTAAAATTTGCTTGAATAAATCTTGTGAATTTTTAGCACGAGTACCACGACCGGCTTCCAATTCTTGGATTGCTGCGATAGTAGTTTCATTCGGCTCCTCCATAAATGCTTGGGACGCGCGTATAGCTGCCAACAAACTCATGGCTACTGCACTACGAGGGTTGTAAGATAAAGTAATTGTTGCCATAATTGAACTGATTTATTTGTGTGTTTTGCAGTTTGCGCTGCAAAGATACGATTTTTTTTTGATATATGCAAATATATTTGCGATTTTTCTAAGAAAGGACCTGTAACCGTTTCTCCATTTCGAGCATCTCGTCGCGGAGGAGGGCGGCGGAATCGAAGTCCAACGCTTTAGCAGCAGCGAGCATCTGCTTGCGCTTCTGCTCCACGGCTTTGGTGAGGGTTTTCTTATCCATACGCTGCCAATCTGCGGTCTTCCAACCCTCTTTAATAGCCGCTTCCACTTTACGCTTCTCCTCCTCCGGATCCTTATAAAGCGAACTGAGTGCCTCCGAGTTAATCGCTTTTCGTATCGGCTGCGGCGTGAGGTGGTGCTGTTCGTTATATGCCATCTGTGCGGTACGACGGCGCATCGTTTCATCTATCGCCTCCTGCATAGACTTCGTAATCTTATCGGCATAGAGAATCGCCTTACCATGGACGTGTCTTGCCGCGCGACCAATAGTCTGAATAAGCGAACGTCTATCGCGCAGGAACCCTTCTTTATCGGCATCGAGAATAGCCACGAGAGAGACTTCGGGAAGGTCGAGTCCTTCGCGCAAGAGGTTCACACCCACTAACACATCGTACACGCCTTTGCGTAGGTCTTCCATGATCTTCACGCGCTCGATGGTATCGACATCCGAATGGATATACGCGGAATTGATACCGTAACGACGCAGGTACTCGTCCATCTCCTCTGCCATACGTTTGGTGAGGGTGGTGATAAGCACGCGCTCTTGCTGATGGATACGGTGCTGCACCTCATCCATGAGATCATCCACTTGGTGGGTCGAGGGGCGAACCTCTATCTCAGGATCGAGTAAGCCCGTAGGACGGATAAGCTGGTCAATGACGATACCGGCAGACTTCTCTAACTCGTAGTCGCTCGGGGTGGCACTCAAAAAGATACAAGACCGCTGCGCTGAAGGACCACTATCGCTGAAAGACCGCTGCGCTGAAAGACCCGTCTTCCCCTCAAACTCTTCAAAGGTGAGGGGGCGGTTATCGCGTGCGGCGGGAAGGCGGAAACCGAAGTTGACGAGGTTGTCTTTGCGGGCTTTATCGCCTCCGTACATCGCGTGGATCTGCGGGATAGTGACGTGACTCTCATCAATGACGAGAAGCATATCCTTGGGGAAATAGTCGAGCAAACAATAGGGTGGTGTGCCCGGTTCGCGCCCTTCGAGATAACGCGAGTAGTTCTCTACGCCCGAGCAATAGCCTAACTCCTCAATCATCTCTAAGTCATATTTGACGCGTTCTTCCAGTCGGTCAGCATAAACGTCTTCGCCTTGCTGACGGAAAAGATAAGCCTGTTGGGCTAAGTCCAAACGAATCTGCGTCTTCGCTTGTTCTAACCGCTCGCGGTTGGTGCAGAAGATAGTGGCGGGGTAGATGTTGTACGAATCGAACGATTCGGACCGCTGCGTTGGCAGACCGCTATCGCTGAAGGTAGAGATGCGGTCGATTTCGTTGCCGAAGAACTCGACGCGGAGGATATAATCGGCGTATGCGATAGCGATATCGACCGTATCGCCTTTAACCCTAAAGCGTCCACGAATAAGGTCGGCATCGTTGCGGATATATTGGGCAGCGACGAGTTGGTTAAGGAACTGCTCCATAGGCAGTTGCTGTCCTACAGATACGGTGATACAGTGCCCCGTGAAGTCTTGAGGCGAACCAATACCATAGAGGCACGAGACGGACGAGATAACAATCACATCTTTTCGTCCCGACAGCAACGCTGCCGTAGCCGAAAGACGCAGGCGGTCAATCTCCTCGTTGATACTGAGGTCTTTTTCAATATACGTGTCCGTAGAAGGGATATAGGCTTCGGGTTGGTAGTAGTCGTAATACGACACGAAATACTCCACCGCATTGTGCGGAAAGAACGCCTTCATCTCTGAGTATAACTGCGCAGCGAGGGTTTTGTTATGGCTTAAGATAAGGGTGGGACGATTGACCTTGTTGATGACGTTCGCCACCGTGAACGTCTTACCCGAACCCGTAACACCCAACAACGTCTGTGCAG
>JAKSNE010000063.1 GCA_024400135.1 Paludibacteraceae bacterium | reverse complement strand
GCTATTTTCGTATGTTCAGGTTGACTAGAGCCTCTAAGGAGAATAGCTGCTGCACTCGTTTTTTTAATCGAACTTAACCTACAATACTCTATGTTTTTAGAGGTTGTGTAAACGATTAATAATTATGAAAAAAGCAGTTGCCTTTGTATTTTGTTGCGCTATTTCGTGCGCGGTTTTCGGTGAGTTACGTATCAGTGAGATTATGCAATCGAACATCGACTGCATCGTCGATGACAGCAACGAGTTTCCCGACTCATGGGTGGAGCTATACAACGATGGCGGCTCCGCAATCAACCTCAAAGACTACCAACTCGGCGATAGTCCTAAGGCTAAAAAAGCCTGCAACTTACCCGACTATACTCTCGCCGGTCACGAGTATGCGATTATCTATTGCGATAAGGACGAGGACAAAGGTGCGTGGCATACGTCTTTCCGCTTAGAGAGCGGCAAAGATGGTGCGGTTTATCTGTTTAAGAATAAAGAGCCGATAGACTCCCTTGTGGCTATTCCTAAGATGGCGGCTCCGAATATATCCTATGGTCGCACAGGCGGTGGTGACTTAGGTTTCTTCCGCAATGCGACGCCGATGAAAGCCAATGCAAGTACGGTATATTCCAATAAGAAGATTCTTCCCGATCCGGATTTTAGTGAAGCGGGACGCGTGTTCACTACGAGTAAGACGCTGTATGTGACCCTCTCTATTCCCGCGGACGCGCCCGCGGATAGTTATATAAGGTACACGGTGGATGGTAGCGAACCGAATGCCAGTCACGGCTCAATAACCGATAAGGCAATCTCTATTCGTGTGGATAAGAATATGACGATTCGCGCGAAGCTCTTCTGTCAAGACTATCTGAGTCCGATGGCGCGCACGGAGTCGTATCTGTTCCTTGGACACGAGACGGATATGCCGATTATCTCCCTTGTGGGCGATGACAAATACTGGTATGACGATAAGTTCGGTATCTTGGTTAAGGGTAGTTATGTTGATTGGCAAGAGAACTATCGGTTCGATTGGCGTCGTCCGGTGAGCTTCGAGTATTTTGATAAGACGGGCGAGGAGGCTACTCTGCACCAACTCACTGAGACGCGTGTACATGGTAACGCTTCGCGTGGCTTCGACCTCAAGTCGTTGCTAATCTATGCTAACAAACGGTTTGGAACTAAACGATTAGAATACGAGTTCTTCCCCGACCAACGTCCCGACGTGACCGACTTTAAGTCGATAATCCTGCACAACGCCGCTAACGACTTCGATTACCTCTATTTCCGTGATGCGCTTATGCAACGCTGCATGGCATTCTATCGCGATATCGACTGGATGGGGTGGCGACCCGCTATCGTGTTCATTAATGGCGAGTATAAGGGTATTCTGTCTATCCGCGACCGTAGCAATGAGGATAATATCTACACCTACTACGACGGTTTAGAGGATATCACGATGGTCGAGAACTGGGGTGAATTGAAGTCCGGCGACTGGAATCAGTGGTCGGAGTTTAAGACGTTCATGGCTACTCCCGGGCACACGTGGGAGGATTATGAGCAGATGATCGACATTGAGGAGTTTATGAACTACGAGATTATGGAACTATTCTTTAATAACGTCGATTGGCCCGGGAATAATATCGTTTGGTGGCGTCCGATAGATGCGGAAACCGGCTATAAACCCGTTTGGCGTGTGTTAGCAAAGGACTTGGATTATGGTTTTGGTATCTACGGTATGCCGGCGGATTATAATATGTGGGAGTATATGTACAATCCCAATTACGACCCCGAGCATAACTGGGCAAGTAAGCCGGAGCATACGGCATTCTTCCGCTATGCCATGGGCAACGAGAAATATAAGGGGGCGTTTATTAAGAAGACGCTCGTCTATTTGGGTGATTTCCTGCGTGCCGACCGCGTAAAGGAGCACTTGGACGAGATGGTGGACGTTATCCAACCCGAATATAGTTCCTATCATCGCCCCATCTATAACCAGTGGTGGCCAAACTATGATGACGAATACAATATGGCAATCAACTGGCTCAACAACCGTCACGAGCCGTTTGTCAAGCAGATGGGGGAGCGTTACCAATTAGGTGCGCCGGAAAAGATGACAATCACTTTTGAGGACGCTGAGAATGCTACCGTTATCTTCAATGGCGAGCCGCTGAGTGCAGCGTATTGGAGCGGATGGTGGTTCGCTAATCGTGAGATCAATATTGAAGTGACGTGGGCTGATGGCGCACAAACGCAAGTGAGGAAGATGATTACCAAAGAGGATTTGCCGTTGACGATGGAAGTGAACAAACCGGGAGCCGGTTTGTGGAATAAAGAGCAAGGACAAAGGACAAAGGACAATAGGAAGATTTGGAGTGAAAATGGGGTAGTGATGGAGGTGAATGGCAAAGCAATCAATGTACTTGGACAGGAGTTGTAATACTATTTTAACCAAAACGTATGGCACAAAAGATATTGTTAGAGATCGCTCCGCTGACGGAAAAGGACAGTTTATATATAGTTGAGCGGCATAAAAAAGAGTTTACTTATCCTATCCATAAGCACAACTGTTGCGAGCTAAATTTCGTTCGTGGCGGCAAGGGTGTAGAGCGCATTGTGGGGGATAGTGTGGAGAAGATAGGGGACTTGGATCTGGTGCTGATGACGAGCGATATTGAGCATGTGTGGCAGCAGGGTGATTGCCATGCGGAGGATATACAGGAAATAACGGTACAATTTGACCTATCTTGTCTCCCTGAGCCTTTGTTAAAAAAGAACCAGTTCGCGAGTATGGCGCAACTGATTGAACGAGCCAAGAAAGGGGTCGCTTTCTCGCAAACGGCTATATTGAATGTCTATTCGCTGATGATGATGCTGGTTAGTGAGGAGAATGGTTTTCAGCAGATGTTGATGTTCTTTGAGATGGTACATCGTTTATCGTTGGACAAAGAGAGTAGGGTGCTGTCGAGTGGCAGTTTTGCTCAGACGAGTTCGCCTTCGGGTTCGCGTCGCGTACAGAAGATAAAAGAGTTTATCGATACGCATTATAAGGAGGATGTTACGTTAGGTCAGTTGGCTGATTTGATAGGAATGACGCAGGTGGGTTGCTCGCGGTTCTTTAAGACTAAGACGGGTCGGACGATTACGGATTATCTAACGGATATACGCTTGGGGCATGCTTCGAGGATGTTGGTCGATACGACGCACAGCGTGGCGGAAGTGGCATACGACTGCGGGTTCAATAACCTAAGCAATTTCAATCGCCTGTTTCATCGTATTCGAGGGGTTACTCCTACTCAATTTAGGAACGCTTATCAGAAGAACAAGATACTTTTGTAAAGATTTAACAATGATTTGTTAATTTACTATTCGGTCACGTTGCAAAAAAGCAGTAATTTTGCAGCGTGAATTGTTATATGGATTAAAGAGCAAGGACAAAGGACAAAAGACAATATATTTTCCTAAATATATCACATTCAATTAACAACAATTATTAACCCCAAAAAACACAAACAAGATGAAAAGAATTTCTCTGTTTCTAAGCTGCTTATTTGCAGCAGTGAGTGTGTTTGCAGGTAACCTCTCCGGCTTGCTGAACAAAGTCGGAGTGGAGTACGATCTCGATTACGTTTTCGTAACGAACATTGCAGACAACTCGGTAAAGTTGGAAGGAACTCTGAATGACGAAGCTCTTGCTGTGGAAGGTCTCGCTGTACAAGTGATGGTGGAAGGTAAAGTAGTGGGAGACGCTACTATTTCCAACGACACTATCGCGTACGCGTTCGCGGGCACTTACGCACAAGAGGATGTTATTCAAGCTAACCTTCTGTTCAAGTACAATGCCGGCCAAACGGTGACGAGTGGTATTAACTATGTTGTCGCTTATCAGACCGAATTTAACGTAACGGTTCCGGAAGGTTCGGAAGCGTGCTATCTCGTTTTCGCTGAAGAAGGCTTAGAAAAAGCTGTCGAGATGGACTTCGTTTCGTTAAACGCATTCAGTGCTGTTGTTCCGTACAATGCTATGGGCAAAGAGTATTACTACTCCCTCAAGAAAGAAGAAAACTTCTACGAGGTAGATGCTCAAGGCGCAACTGTATTACGTACTTACAATGGTGAGGCAGATGTAGTTGTGGCGTGGAACCAAATCTGCGCTCCGTATTTCGAACTGGTAGTGAATGACACGATCGTTGAGAAGTTGGAGCTTGAAGGTAGTTCTTACGTTAAGTATGATCTCGAACTGAAAGAGGGTACTACTCTTCAGATTCGTGAGCACACAAAACTCTGCACGGATTCGATCACGAACATTATCGCCGGTGGTGATGAGCCTATCCCTTACAAGCTGCTTGAGGGACATTTGGCATTGATGAAACTGGATGGTATCTATAATGTTATCTTCAATCCGGAGACCAGAGAACTTAAGTTGAATCGCCACAATGGTAACATGATGTATCTCTACAAGAACTACTTGGGCAGTGATATCAAAGCTAAGCCGTATGCCGGATTTAATGCGGCTGCCGAGAAGGTTGTTGTTGATGAGATGGTAAACGATTATTACTTGAAGATCACCACGGGTGGTAGCAAAACGGCTGTTGCCGGTTTGGTAGGTAATGCTTACGGCGTTTCTTTTATGAAACAAGTAATAGAGAACCCCTCTGCATTGGTATTCGATTATAAGACCAATATTGAAGGTGAACTTATTATTAGCATTGTGAAGACTGCCGATGATCCCGCGACAGCACTACCTGTATTTGCGTATGGTTCGTATGAAGGGAAAGCGGATGATTGGAAAACAGTGGTTATCTACTTAGATGAGAATTTGGAAGATAAGAGCGTTTTAAGTCAAGAGAATGAAGGTGATTCGTACTATATTCTGTTCAACATCGCAGGCGATAAAGGATTAGAGGGTGGCGAATTAGACATTCGCGATATGTATTTCGCTCCTTATATTAAGTATAGCGTAACCGTTCCGGAAGGTACAGAGGTTTGCTATCTTAAGAACGAGGCAGGATACGTTCCAATGGCAAACGATGCTCCTAATCATTATTCGTTAGAGTTCTATGATAGTGATCGTTATAGCCAAACCTATAATTACTATTCCGGTAATGGTGTTGAGTTTGTGGAGGTAGATGCTAAAGGTCAAGAGGCTAAACCTCGTTTCTATCACGCAGAGGATGTTGTAGTTGCATGGAAGAATACCTATTGCTATCCTAAATATGGCTATTCGATGAATGACCAACTGATTCAATTTGCTGAAGTTGATGGTGGTAACTATCTCCTTGAAAACGTGAAGATTGCAGAAGAAGACAGTGCTTATTACATTATCAATATCTGCACGGAAGACACGATGAAGGCTGCTGAAGTTCCCGCTATTGCCGGCGAATACAAGATTGAACTCTTCTTGGCTGACACCAGCGTTATCTTCACCAAGACTGACACCGTTGCTCCGCAACCGGATGAAAAAGAATACCTCTGCAACATGATTTGGAGCGGTGATGTTGCCATTTCTTGGAATCCTTCTACTGCTATGGGCGCCCTCTCATGGGGTGGCTACGATTGGAGCACTGCTAAACCGGAAATGAAACTTACTGTTCGTTTTGCTAAGACGGAAGGTGCTGAATACACGAACCTCCGCTTCGGTAATGGTTCTTGGGCTGCTCTGCCTACGACTTTAGCTGATCCTGCTTCTTCTGAAGACGGAACCTATGGTGGTTTGGACGAAAAGACCTCTATGTCTATTATCTTGTCGCAAGCCGATATTGATGTTCTCGTTAATGAGGGCGGTTTGGTTATTTGCGGTAATGGTCTAAACATTAAGGGTGTTGAACTCTGCCGCGAAGCGGATATTGAGTGCAATGTCATTTGGAGCGGTGAAACCGCCATTTCTTGGAATCCTTCTACTGCTATGGGCGCCCTCTCATGGGGTGGCTACG
>JAKSNE010000062.1 GCA_024400135.1 Paludibacteraceae bacterium | reverse complement strand
AACAAACTATAATGAAGGTTATAAAAAAATACTTATGGCAAATAATCATAGAACAATAAAAAACGTAATAATATGTCAATTGTAGAACATCGTAGCGCAAAATCTATTGTAAAAGGCGTATGGACGCATAGCCTTTCTATTTTAACTATGTTCTCGTTCCCTTATCAAGTAACGGTTGCGTTACATAGAATGAGAGGTGTAAAAATTGGTAAAAAAAGTCATGTTGCAAGGGGAGTTATTTTAGATGACCGCAATCCGGATTTAATAACCATAGGGAACGGCGTAGCTATTACTTCTGGCGTAATGATTCTGTGCCATCAACGCGATTTAACCAACTACAAACCTGGTATGTATGCTATGCAATGCCCATTTAAAGAGGGGCCGGTTGTTATCAAAGATGGTGCTCATATTGGTATTGGTAGTATCATTATGCCGGGCGTGACAATAGGGGAAGGGGCTGTGATTGGTGCCGGCAGCGTGGTGACACGCGATATCCCACCGTACTGCGTAGCCGTTGGCGCACCCTGCAAGCCGATAAAGTATTTTGGTAAAGGTTAGAGGACGGTAACAAAGCTGCCTATAGGTTAGAGGTTATGAAATATATATTTGAATTAAATCATCCGAAGCATTACTATCAGTTCAAGTACGTAATGCAGCAATTGATACGTGATGGGCACGAGATAAAAGTACTTGCCCGAGATAAAGATGTGCTCCTCAACGTCCTTCGCGAAGAAAAAGTGAATTACGAGATATTTGGGCTGCATAAGAAGACTTTGCGCGACAAGATATTAGGCACCCCTCAATTACTTCTGAACTACTACCGCATTGCTAAATGTTGGCATCCTGACATAATCGTCTCCAAAGCCTCATTCTATGGGTGTTTCGTCGCTAAATTGATAGGTGCGAAGTCCGTGATCTTCCCCGACTCCGAGGTGGTGAAGGTGACCAACCGATATGTGGCACCCCTATGTACAAAAGTAATTACGCCGGGGAAGTTCGCCCTCGATTATGGAAAGAAACATCTGCGTATTGCGGGAATGTTTGAGGATTGCTATCTCGCTCCTTCTGTGTTTACTCCCGATAAAAAGATTGCTGCACAGCTAAATGCCAAAGAGCGACCTTATGCGGTATTACGTTTCGTGGGATGGTACGCCAATCACGATGTTCATAATAATGGATTGACGCTTGATGAGAAGAAACAATTGATTGCAGCCATAGAACCCTTTATGCGCGTATATATATCTTCCGAGAAACCATTGCCGGAGGAGTTACAGAAATATCAGTTGCCAACGCCCACCAATGCTATTCATAGCGTCTTAACTTATGCCGATTTATACCTTGGCGATAGCCAAACAATGGCTGCCGAGGCAGCATTGCTTGGCACACCAGCAATAAGGACGAACACGTTCGTCGGACCGAACGATATGACGAACTTTAAGGTGCTTGAGAACGAATATGGGTTGCTATGCAATATTCGTGAGTTTAAGGATGTGCTATCAGTAGTGCAAGAGTTTGCTGCGTCCTCTCATAAAGAGGAGTGGATGCAGAAACGCGATGCATATTTCCAAAAAGTGGGGGATACAAATGCACAAATTGTGCAGTGGATAGAGGAGTAGGGGAGCACTATCCCGCCTCCGCTCAATCTGCCAAAACCGCTAACGAAGAGTTTTGGAAAAAGTTTAAATAAATCCACGGAAGTGTTCAATTAAACGACTACAAGATTGGATTATGGGTAACATGAAAATAAATAAATTATCCTAAAATCTTTGCTTTAAATTTGGAAATATCAAAAATAATCCGTACCTTTGCACTCGATTTCGAAAGTAGAACGATACAAAAACACTTGTTTTAGTTAATAATTTTGGTATGTGTGCCATAAATATTAAGTAGTATGAATATAAATCGCGATTATTACCTCAATAAACTCATAAATGCGCGAGGGCTTGGAATGATAAAGATTCTTACCGGCGTGCGTAGGTGTGGCAAATCGTATTTGTTATTCACCCTTTTTAAAGAATGGTTAATAGATAATGGGGTGAAAGAAGATCATATTATAGCCATCAATCTGGAGAATAGAGCTAATTAATTTAAGCAATACGTTTCGTAGTTCGGCAGGTAAAAAAGTGTCGGCTCTAACGATAGCTAAGTGGTTGGAATACTTGGAAGATTCATTTTTGATAGAACGTGCGCAGAGATACGACATACGAGGAAAACACTATATCGGCACCTTGCCTAAGTACTTTTTTGTGGATCCGGGTATTCGTAATTCTATCTTGCAATTTAGACAAATAGACAAGGGGCATCTGATGGAAAACATTGTCTATACAGAACTTCGCCGCCGAGGAGGGCAAGTGGATGTGGGACAAATAGAATATCGACCGAGGAAGCAAGACGGATCTCAACCAAGACAACAGTTGGAAGTGGATTTCGTGGTAAATGAGGGGAGTCAAAGAACCTATTACCAATCTGCATACACTTTGTATGATGAAGAACAAGTTGCTCGCGAGAAACGACCCATGCTTCAAATTCACGACTCGTTTCGTAAGGTCCTCTTAACTTCCGATATTTATATTCCTTGGAATGATGACGATGGGGTCCTCCACCTCGGTTTGTTTAATTTCCTTTTGGAATGATGTGTGGCAAAAGAAGCCAAGAACGCAAACGAAAAGTTTTGGAAACAATTTAAATAAATTAGGGGAAATTACAAAAACTAACTAAAAAATATATAAAAATGCATTTTTATTGGCTAATTATTTTGCCAAATCAAATATTTTTTGTACCTTTGCGGTGAAAATTAGGAGTTGTATTCCGAATTTGTACTAAATTATGGAGAAAAATTATATACCTCGTGCTATTGAATCAACTATTCAAGAAGCAGCATCTTATTTCCCCGTCATTGCTATTACCGGGCCTAGACAATCTGGGAAAAGCACATTGTTGAGGCATATCTTCCCAACCTACCAATGGGTAAGCCTCAAAGATTTGAATGTATTGGAGTTTGCCCAATCAGATCCTGTCGCGTTCTTATCGCAGACATCTAATGGTATGATTATTGATGAAGTACAAAAAGCTCCGCGTTTATTGGAACACATCCAAGTGCTGGTGGATAATGATTCAAATAGGAAATTTGCTCTCACAGGTTCTGCTAATTTTGAGTTGCTCCGCACTATGAGTGAGTCGTTGGCAGGTCGTGCGGGTGTATTTGAGTTATTACCGATGTCTATGACTGAAGTCCCAACGATGGTGCAGAAAATGGGGGTCGATAATCTCCTTTTCGAGGGATTGTACCCTGCTATCTGTGCGGAGAAAAATAAGGCAAAGTTCTTCTATCCTTCGTATGTGAGAACCTATTTGGAAAAAGACGTACGCGATTTGCTACATGTCAAAAACCAAATGCAGTTTATGCGCTTTCTCAAACTTTGTGCGGCTCGTATAGGTTCGCTGTTTAATGCATCCGAATTGGCTACAGAAGTAGGTGTTGATAGCAAAACGATTACGCATTGGTTGAGCGTGCTGCAAGCATCCTATATTATTGCTTTGCTTCCTCCATATTATGAAGATATATCCAAGCGTTTGGTTAAAAGCCCCAAATTGTATTTCTATGACACCGGTCTTGCTTGCTATTTGTTGAACATAGAGTCCGCTTCGCAATTAGAACGAGATAAAATGCGTGGCGCTATATTTGAGAACTTAATAGTGTCTGAAGTCCTTAAATATCGCTATAACAAGGGATTGGAGGATGGCGTGTTTTTTTATCGCGATGCTAAGCAACATGAAGTGGATATTCTCCTTCGAGAGAATGGCGAATTAATAGCAATTGAGGTTAAATCTGCCATGACATATAATACATCGTTTGCCAAGACCTTACTTGCCATAGATACGTGGATACATACTCCGATTCGTAGCAAAAATGTGATATATACGGGTGAATATGAGAATGGAGCAGGTGATATTAAATTATTTAATTATAAAAATTTACCACTCACATGGATGGTAAGTGAATAGTAATCGTACAATTTTTTGTAAACCTATATGGAAATATCTCAAAGAGCACAGAAGATGCCGTATTCGCCGATACGAAAACTGGCGAAATATGCGGATGCCGCGAAGCTCAACGGCACGAAAGTGTATCACCTCAATATCGGACAACCCGATATAGCTACGCCTACATGCGCACTGGAGGCCGTACAAAAGTTCAAACCTACCATCATGGACTACTCACCCAGCCAAGGACTAAAATCCCTACGCACGAAAATGGTGAGTTACTACGCTAACTACGGCATCGACCTCAGTCCGGACGAGATCATCATCACCTCCGGCGGATCGGAAGCGATCATGTTCGCGTATATGGCATGCCTCGACCCCGGGGACGAGATACTCGTCACCGACCCGAGCTACGCAAACTATATGGCATTCGCCATCAGTTGCGGAACCGTAGTGAAGTCCGTGAAGACCCATATAGAAGACGGATTCAAACTGCCTCCCGTAGATGAGTTTGAGAAACTTATTACCCCAAAGACAAAAGCGATCCTTATCTGCAACCCCAATAACCCGACGGGATACCTCTATACCAAACAAGAGATGCGGCAGATACGAGACCTGGTGAAGAAATATAACCTGTACCTATTCTCGGACGAGGTATATCGCGAGTTTATCTATACGAAACGACCCTATATCAGCGCATGCCACTTGGAAGGTATCGAGGAGAACGTGATACTCGTAGATAGCGTGAGCAAACGCTATAGCGAGTGCGGCATACGCATAGGCGCACTGATAACGAAAAACAAAGCGGTACGGCAAGCCGTGATGAAGTTCTGTCAAGCGAGACTGTCGCCCCCGCTCTTTGGTCAAGTGATAGCGGAAGCAAGTCTGAGTACGCCGGAAGAGTATATGGAAGAGACGTACGACGAATACCTGCAACGACGGAACTTCCTTATCGACCAACTCAATCAGATACCGGGCGTATTCGCTCCTACACCAATGGGCGCGTTCTACGTAATGGTGAAACTGCCGGTGGACGATGCGGAGAAGTTCTGCGAGTGGTGCCTGACGGACTTCAGCTACGAAGGACAGACGGTGATGATGGCGCCTGGGGCAGGGTTCTATACCGATGCCGAGGAGGGGAAGAACCAAGTGAGGATGGCGTATGTGCTCAAGAAAGAGGAACTGGCGAAGGCGATGGTGGTGCTGCGCAAGGCGTTGGAGGAGTATAATGAAGATTGAAGATTGAAGAATGAAGATTGAAGAAACATATTTACAGTTGCTGAGAAAAGCAGTACAGGACTCGAACCCAGACAGACAGGACTGGGATTCTCAACTATTAGATCAAGTTTGGAGGCTTGCGCAAAAGCAAGGAACGGCTGCGCTGGTTGGCAATGAGTTGCTCAAATACAATATGGTAACAAACCCAACGATGTTGGCACAGATAAAAATGCTGTGCATGCAGGCGATGATGGGGCAAGAGAGGCAGATGGCAGCACTGAAACGCGTGTGGGGCGCATTGGAAGACGCAGGGATAGAACCCGTGCTACTGAAAGGCTTTGGACTTGCCCAACTCTATCCACTGCCATACCTTAGGCAATGGGGCGATGCGGATATATGGGTGGGACACGGACACTATGAGCAAGTGACGGAAGCGATATGCAAGGCGATGAACGTCACGTGGCACCACGAGAGCGAAGACGAGAACGAGCGGCATTATAATTTCAATACCGAAGACGGTTTTGTATTCGAAGTGCATCCTCAAACGATTCCATGGATATTACCGACAGAAGAGACTCTATATCAGAAACTTGAACAAGAGGCGATGGCGCACTGCGAGACGATTGATGTCGAAGGACAGACGTTCCGCATTCCCGAGAGAGGATTTAACCAATTGTTCGTGTTCCTGCACGCTTGGGAACACTTCACAAGTTCGGGAACAAACATGAAACAGTTAGCGGATTTGGCGCTACTTTGCCAACGCGAACCGCTGCCTAAGCGTTTTTACGAAGC
>JAKSNE010000061.1 GCA_024400135.1 Paludibacteraceae bacterium | reverse complement strand
ACTTGCACAAACATCCGGAGATAACGGACGTGCTGTTGCAAAAGATCTTAGACTCCGAGAAGGAGCGTAAAGCCATAGCCGGTGTGACGAAGGCGGCACGCGAACGCGCGAAGAAGAACCTTGTCAATAACCCCAAACTGCGCGACTGCCAGATCCACTATAACGACCCCAAACCCGTCAAGTCGGGTAAGGATGCTGACGACGACTTGCGTCAAGAGAGCAGTATCTTCATCACGGAGGGTCTATCCGCTTCGGGTTCGATTACCAAGAGTCGCGATGTCCGCACACAAGCCGTGTTCTCGTTGCGAGGCAAACCGCTCAATAGTTATGGACTGAGTAAGTCCGTGGTTTATGAGAACGAGGAGTTTAACTGCCTGCAATCGGCACTGAACATCGAGGACGGATTGGACGAACTGCGTTACAACAAAGTCATCATCGCTACCGATGCCGATGTCGATGGTATGCACATCCGCTTGCTGATGCTCACGTTCTTCCTACAGTTCTTCCCCGATTTGGTGAAGAAAGGGCACGTATATATTTTGCAAACGCCTCTTTTCCGCGTCAAGAACAAACAAGTTACGAAATACTGCTATTCGGATGAGGAGCGCGAGAACGCCATCAACTCGCTTAAGAACCCCGAAATCACGCGATTCAAAGGATTAGGAGAGATCTCGCCCGACGAGTTTAAGGAGTTCATTGGTGAAGGTATCCGTCTCGACCAAGTGATGTTGCGCAAGGAAGATGCCGTAGCGGAGTTGCTCAATTTCTATATGGGTAAGAACACCAGCGATAGGCAGTCATTCATCATCAATAACCTGCGCGTAGAAGAAGACGCAGCGGAGGGCGACTATGAGTAGCACTTGTTGTGGAGCGCACCTTGTGTGCGAGCAGGATACGCTGTTGCAGGCAACCGACGAGGTTATCTATTACGATGACGAGGAACTGGATGTCCTCGCCGATCGTGATCCGAGCGACTATACCGAGCAGGAATATGAGCAGATTGCGTATGTCTTTCATACACTGTTGGATAGCGACATCATTGGTTGGTGCCGCAGCCTGCAACTGCGTCACATCGAACTGCCCTCCGACCTCCGCGATGAAGCATTAATCATCGTCCGCGAACAAAGAGGTTTATCCCCAGCGGTTGACAATCTCATCCATGATAGAGAAAACCTCGGCTTTGGTCTCCGCACACAAGAGAGCGATGCGGGTTTGTTTGAAATCGTATAAACCCTTGAAGACCGGCGATGCCGCAAAGTGCCGTCGCGAATGAACGATACCCTTGCGCTCGTCACCAATCCACTCAATCGAACGCTCAACGTGCTCCTTGAGGATATTAACGCACCAATCCATAGACCGCTGCGCTGAAAGACCGCCTTCGGCTGAAAGATAATTTTTAATATCTTCGAAGATCCAAGGGCAGCCGAAGGTGGCACGACCAATCATGATAGCATCAACACCGTAACGGTCGAAGCACTCTTTGGCGCGTTCGGGAGTCGTGACATCGCCATTGCCGATAATCGGAATATGCATTCGGGGGTTGTTCTTCACCTCGCCAATAAGCGTCCAATCGGCTTCGCCGGTGTACATCTGTGCTCGGGTACGACCATGAATGGCAAGTTCACTGATACCGCAGTCTTGCAACTGCTCCGCCAAATCAACGATAATCTTCTGCTGGTCGTTCCAACCCAATCGTGTCTTGACGGTAACCGGTGTATGAACGGCATCCACAACGGCGCGAGTGATGTCGAGTAAGAGGGGAATATTTTGCAAAAGTCCCGCTCCTGCGCCCTTACCGGCTACTTTTTTGACAGGACAGCCGAAGTTAAGGTCGATAAAATCCGGACGGGCTTGTTCCACTATCTGTGCTGCCTCTGCCATCGAACCGGTGTCGCGTCCGTAAATCTGGATAGCGACGGGTCGTTCGGCATCGCTGATGGTGAGTTTGCGCGTAGTGGAAGCCACATCGCGCACCAACGCGTCGGCGTTGACGAACTCCGTATAGACCCGATCGGCACCAAAACGCTTGCAAAGCAAGCGAAAAGCAGGATCGGTGACATCCTCCATTGGCGCAAGATATAACTTCATTGTTTATTGTTTTGTGTATCAAGTTTGGGGTAAGCGATACGGTGGTGATAGATGGAGAGCAGGCGCTCGGTGAAGACTTGGCGCACGTCCTCTAAGTCCTTGAAAGAGAGCGGTGTATCGGAGAACTGATTCTCTGCCACTTGTTGGTCCATCATCTCCTTAATCATCGTACTAATCGTCTGTTCGGTATAAGCAGAAAGTGAGCGGGAGCGAGCCTCGATAGCATCCGCCATCATAAGGATAGCACCCTCTTTGGTGGTGGGTTTGGGACCCTGATATTGGAACTGCTCTACCGCCACCTGCTCACCGGGATGGGCATTGGCGTAGGTGTTATAGAAATAGCGCGTGAGGGAAGTGCCGTGGTGCGAACGAATAAAACGGGTGATGGTCAGCGGCAGGCGGTGTTTCTTGGCGAGTGTCACCCCATCTTCGACGTGGGCAATCACGATACGTGCTGCCTCGCGTGGATCCATCTCATTAAGCGGATTACGTCCGCCACCTTGGTTCTCGATGAAGTATTCGGGATGAAGCATCTTGCCTATATCGTGGTAGAGGGCTCCCGTACGCGTCAGCAGGGCATTGGCACCAATACGCTTGGCGGCCTCGGAAGCGAGGTTGCCCACTTGTAAGGAGTGTTGGAACGAACCGGGGGCTTTCTCGGCAAACTCTTGGAAGATAGACGAATTGACGTTGGTGAGTTCGATAAGCGTGGTCGCACTGGTGAACCCGAAGAACTGTTCAAAGCCCATAATCAAGACATACGAGAAGGCAAGAACGAGTATGCCATTAAGCGAAATATAGACGTAGTTAAGCCACTCAATAGCATGGTAGTTGAGCGGCGAGAACAGGCAAAAAGCCGTATAGCCTAAGGCGTATGTCAGCACCACAAAACCGGTAGCAATCGCTACGTGACTGCGTCGCCCGAGGTCGTGCAGGCTCACCACCGCCGTGATTCCTGCCAGCGACTGAATAGCCACAAACTCGAGGGGCACAGACACCGCCAAAGCGACTATCAGAATCGTGAACAGATGGAGGATAAACGCTACACGTGAGTCGAAGAAAACACGGGTAACGACGGGCACTATCACGAACGGAACGAGTAAAATCGGGATATACGAATAGCGGAAGAAACAGAACGTGGTGGCGATAAGCAGTAAGGGTAAGATACAGCAATACAACACGGTGTTCCAATGCTCAAAAATATGCGGTTCGGTCGTGAACAGATAGACGACAAAAATCGTAACAATGAGAATGATAATCAGTGCCAATCCCACCTTATGCCATAGTTGTTGGTAGTAGGAGACGGAGGTCTCTTGGGTCGTGCGTTTGAGGGACTGTAAGATTTGGTAGGTTCGTTCGGTCACGACTTCCCCTTTATCAATGATCTTCTCCCCTTGTTGCACCATCCCTTGGGTGGGTGAGATAGAGGAAAGAATAGACGCTTTGAGTTGTTGGGTAGTGAGGGAGTCAAACTCGATATTCGGCGAGAACTCCTGTCCCAACGCTTCGAAAGCGGTCTTGGGTGTATAGACTTGCGAGAGCGGATAGCGTTTACTCATCTGGTTATCAAGGATGGAGATAAACTGATAATCCTGCTGCCAGAGGTTCTCCATTTCTTCAAAAGACATCACGATGGGCGAAGTCTGCATACTCGTATATACAAAACAAGGAGCGAAGTCGGAAAGCACTTCTTCCCGTTCCGTCGCGAGTTCGCTATCCGTCTTGTAGATCGGAAAATCCTGCGAAGCGGTAAGCAGTTCGTACCCCCACGGTTTGCCTATCTCGAAATAGTACGCAAACGAGTTGTTGTAGTGAGGGAAAAGATAGATGATGATAGCCGTCAAGGCTACAAAAGGTAAAAATTTGAGCAGTTTAGTGAGGTTCATGATTGTTTATCTTTACGTAGTTGTTGAAAACATGTTTCCATCAGTTGGCTACACTCCTCTTGGCACACTCCTGCAAGGACTTGCGTCTTGGGGTGTAAAGCCTTGGGAGCCAACAGTGTATATCCTTTTTTCGGGTCGGGTGTACCATAAACAAGGCGTTGCAGTTGCGCCCAACCAATAGCTCCTGCGCACATCACACACGGTTCAACGGTGACATATAACGTACACTCATTAAGGTACTTACCTCCGAGCGTCTGCGAAGCCGCCGTGATAGCCTGTATCTCCGCGTGCGCCGTCACGTCCGAGAGGGTCTGGGTGAGGTTGTGTCCCCTTCCTACAATCCGTTGCTGACAGACAATGACGCAGCCAACAGGTATCTCTCCGGCTTTCAAAGCTTGCTTGGCTTCGTCTAAGGCTATGTGCATATAATCTGTGTCGGTCATAATTGGACAAAGGATAAAGGACAAAGGACTATTCGAGGGCGTTACCAATGACAACAATGTCGGCACCGGCTTGCCAGGCTTGTTCTACGAGGGTTTTGGTGCGGATTCCTCCCCCTACAATCAGTTGGGTATGAACGGTTTTTCTCACCGCAGCAATCAGTTCCGCCGGTATCGGTATCTTCGCTCCGCTGCCGGCTTCGAGGTACGTATATTGTTGTCCTAATTGTTCGCCTGCTAAGGCTGTGTTGACAATCGTTTCGATATCCTCGCGAGGGATAGGTCGCGTCTGACTGACTTGCTGAACGGAACTCGTTGTACCGCCATCAACAAGGATATACCCCATCGGATAAACAGGAATATGCAAAGCCTGTATCTGTTGTGCCGCAGCCACGTGACGACCGATAAGCATCTCTGCGTTGCGTCCGGAGATGACGATGGGCAAGAGGAGCGCATCGGCACGCGGGCTGAGTTGGGTCACGTTCCCCGGGAAAAGCCACACGGGCAAATGCAACGCTGCCGCCTCATCAAAGATGGCAGTCGAGGTCAGCGCACCCGTACTTCCACCTAAGAAGACGAAGTCGGGCGTAAGTCCTAACGACCGCAATTTCTCCACACGTTGAGCAAGCGGCAGAGCCGGTTTATCGGGATCGATGAGTATTGCTAATTTTGCCATTGCCATGTCTCAATAAGATGCCTAACATCTTGTTCTAAATATTCGTATATCGGAGCCAACGAGTCAGCGTTGGGTTTGCAATCGCAATAGACGGAAGCCCTGAAGAAATGATGTACCGAGTCGGTTACAAAGAACTGATACGGCGACGCCACATTGCCTTCCAACGTGAAGAACATCCCATAAACACTCCTTTCGGGATTAACGAAGGGCTGTTCGGGAATAGCAACCGCTTGTCCTGCGTGCTTATAAACCAACCGAAAAGCATCGTTGGTCAGCAAGTCCAGATCTCCGTGAATAGGGTGATACGATCCGTGGATGGTGGCATTGAGCGCAGGATAGACGATATCAATCCAATAGCGTTCCTTCTGAGCCGTGTGCGGCACGACTTGGGCGTTTTGAGAAAGAGCAAACGTATAAGGCGCTTTCGACTGATAAGGGGTATATGCCGTATCGGGAGTAGCAATACGGACATAGCCGTACGGCTTGGGTATCGACCCCTTCTGGCAGGCACACAAAAGAAGGGCACACAAACTTAATATGAAGACCTTTTGGGGCATTCTCTACTCTTTTCGGCTGCAAAATTACAAATAAATACCGAAAAAAGCAAATTTTTTTGCAAATATCAAGATATTTCCTTATCTTTGCACGTTATTTTGAAAATTATGTCACTTATCTCATCTATTTTATTAGCCATTTCGATCCTCACAGAGAATCAAATGACGGATCAAGCCAATATCAGTGTTTACATTGAAGATGCTGCCCAGCAGACGGTCGTGGAAGAATATCGTGCGGAGAATGTCGTTCCTCCTGCTTCGGTAATGAAACTGCTCACTACCGCAGCTATGTTAGAGCTATACGGTCCCTCTTTCCGTTTCACAACGTTTTTGGAACACACCGGTTCTATCAGCGATGGCGTGCTTCACGGCGACCTTATCATTCGTGGAGAGGGCGACCCCTCGTTAGGCGACCTTAAGAAAGGGCAACAGTTTCTGTATCAATGGATTCGCGTGCTCAGTAAGGCAGGTATCAAGCAGATTGATGGCGACATCATTGCGGATATGAGCCTGTTTGACGCAGAGGCACAGAACCCGAGTTGGTTGATGGAAGATGCCGGCAATTACTATGCTCCGGGGGTGTTTGCCGTCAACTACATGAGTAACACACTGAATATCGTTTTGAAGA
>JAKSNE010000060.1 GCA_024400135.1 Paludibacteraceae bacterium | reverse complement strand
CACCTCCCTCGATGATAAGCGGAATCATTCCGACAATCATCGTGAAGACGGTCATCAGGATAGGACGGAAACGGTCTTGACAAGCACCCTTAGCGGCATCAATGATAGACATTCCTTGTTTATGTTTCTCTACGGCAAACTCGGTAATCAAGATAGCCGTCTTGGCAAGCAGGCCAATGAGCATGATCACACCTGCTTGCAGATAGATATTGTTATCCAATCCGCATAGTTTAGAGGTGAGGAACGAACCCATCAGACCAAACGGCACGGAGAGTAGGACGGCAAACGGAATAAACCACGACTCGTACAGACAAGCGAGGATAAGGTAGATAAGGAAGATAGCAATGAGGTAGATGATTCCCGTGGTGTTGCTTTGGGCGTTCTCAGCCAATTCGCGGGACATTGCTCCATACTCGAAACCATAGCCCGAACGAGGGAAGACCTCGGCAAAGACCTCTTCGATGGCTTGTTGAGCTTGTGCCTCAGAATAACCACCGGCAGGATTGACGTTACAGGTGATGGATTGGTAGAGGTTAAAGCGGTTCTTGGTGGCGGAACCAACCTTAGGCGTCAGCGTTACAAACTGCGAGATAGGTGTCATCTTATCGTTCACTTTGATGTAGATATTATTGAGTGCGGAGGCATCGAGACGATACTCAGGCGCAGCGCTAACCATAACGCGATAGACTTTACCGAACTTATTATAGTTACCCACGTACGCACCGGCGCAATAAGAGCCTAAGGTGCTAAGAACCGTAGCCACATCAATACCCGCGCGAGCACATTGAACGTTATTCACGCTGACTTCATATTTTGGGAAACTCTCGGAGTAGTTGAGGATAGCCATACTTACTTCGGGTCGCTCCATTACTTTGGTACGGAATTTATTAGCATAGTCAAAGAATGTGCTCATCTCACCGCCTTGGCGATCCTCGAGAATAAGTTCTACAGAGTTGGAGTTACCATAACCCGATATCTGAGGCGTTTGGAAAGGCATAATGGAAGCCTCTTTAATGTCCTCGCAAGCGAGATAGAAACGGTACATCACCATATCAATGGAGTGATCGATACCCTTACGCTCGTCCCACGTTTTGAGGCGAACGACGAACATTCCGTAACTATAGTCGCTACCGGAGATGAGCCCATAACCGGCTACGCGAGCAAAAGACTCGACTTCGGGAATCTGTTTGATACGTTCCTCGACTTTGAGTAGAATCTCGTCGGTCTCTTTGAGTGTCGTACCCGCAGGAGCGGTCACGTTAACGAGCATCACTCCTTTGTCCTCTTGCGGAACGAGACCTGTAGGCATCGTTTTCATCAGATAGAAGAGCGCACCACCGGCAATGAGGAGCAGAATCCAAGCCACTTTGTAGCGTTTGATGAAACGCTCTACCCAGCCTTGGTATTTATTCGCCATCGCGGTATAGGAAACCTCGTAGATGTGTCTGACATAGGCAGTGAAACTCTTCTTGCCGTCCTCTTGTTTGGGTTTCATTAAAATCACGCACAGAGCAGGACAGAGGGTCAAGGCGCAGATACAACTGATACCGACCGACGAAGCGAGTGTGATACCAAACTGCGTGAAGAACGTGCCCGAGGTACCCGGCATAAACGTGACAGGGATAAACACTGCCATGAACACAAGCGTACAGGATATAACCGCCATCTTAACCTCAGATAAGGCATCGTTAGTGGCATCGTAAGAGGACTTATATTTGCCTCCTTCCAGTTTCGCCATTACGGCTTCAACCACGACGATGGCATCATCGACGACGGTACCAATCGCGAGAACGAGGGCAAAGAGGGTGATGATATTAAGGGAGAAGCCTGCGGCTTTGACCACGGCAAACGTTCCAAGTAGCGAAACGATGATAGAGATAGACGGAATAAGCGTCGCCTTAAAGTCTTGCAAGAAGAAGAAAACGACGAGAATAACCAGCAGGATAGCAATAATCAGCGTCTCGACCACGTTGTGAATGGCGGCATAAAGGAAATCGTCGGAGGTGAGTAGGGTGGTGAACTCCATTCCGGCAGGCAGTTCTTTCTTGACATCCTCATAGATCTGAGCAATCTGTTTGTTGATTTCCGTTGCGTTCGAGCCTGCCGTTTGGTTGACGATAAACAGCACGCCCGGGCAGTCGTCAATGGCGGAGGTGTAGTTATAGTTAACGTTTCCTAATTCGATCTTCGCCACATCGGATAAGCGCAATATCTCGCCTACCGGTGTTGCTCGGATAACGATATTCTTAAACTCCTCTTCGGTCTTGAGGCGACCCGTCCATTCCATCGTAAATTGGTAGGTATTGCCCGACTGATTACCGAGCGAACCTGTGGCTTGAACAAGGTTTTGAGACTGTAAAGCAGCAAACACATCGTTGGGGGTGAGGTCGTATTGCGCCATAACATCGGGTTTTAACCAGATACGCATCGAGTAGGTATTACCTAACATCGTGATAGCACCTACACCCGGGATACGAAGCAGACGAGGTTTGAGGTTAATGTCAATATAGTTGGCAATGAACTGCTCATCGAAACGTCCATCGCGACTGACCAAACCCGATATCTGAAGAATACTATTCTGTTTCTTACTTACGGTGACGCCCACTTGCGTAACCTCCGCGGGCATTAGTCCCATCGCTGCTTGGACGCGGTTCTGCACATTGACGGTGTTCATGTTCGGGTCTGTACCCTGTTTGAAGTAAACGACAATCTCCACGTCGCCTGTAGAATAGGCAGTCGAGGACATATACAACATATTTTCTACACCATTGATTTGGTCTTCCAATGGAACGATAACCGACTCCATAGCCGAGACAGCATCTGCACCCGTATAAGAGGTGGATACATAAACGGAAGGAGGTGCGATATCCGGATACTGCTCAATAGGGAGCGTTTTGAGAGAGATAAATCCTATAAGGAGGATAAGTAAGGAGATGGACACTGCCATGACCTTACGATTGACGAATATGTTTGATTTAGCCATAATCTATTGAATGATGAATTGTTATTAGAAGATGACTTGTTGGCCATCGGTGAGGTTAGCAGCGCCTATAGTGACAATCCGGTCGCCTACATTAAGACCGTTCAGTACGGCGGCTTCTTTACCATTGGAGAGGGAAACAACCTCTACATCCGTGGCATGAGCCAAACTGTCTTTGACGGTATAAACGAGTGCTTTGTGCTGCAAACGAACAATAGCCGATTGAGGGATAATGATCATATTATTATACTCAAATGGAATCAGCACCGAACCTTGAACACCGGAATATAACTGTCCATCGGGATTAGGGAACTGAGCACGTACGGATACGGCACCCGTGATACGGTTTACAACACCCGAGATACTGATGATACGACCTTTATAAGGATGTATCTGTCCGTTTTTGAGTTGGAGTTGCACTTCCGGTGCTGTCTGCAAGACCGAATCCACGCCTCCTGCCAGTAATACATTTCCTAATTGCTCCTCGTTGATGGAGAACTTAGCAATCATCTCTTGGGTGCCACTGATGGTGGTGAGGGTTGTGCTGACATCCACCAACTCGCCTACGTTATAAGGGATAGAGCCTACGATACCGTCAATAGGAGTGGTAATCGTGTGGTAAGATAGATCCAGTTCTGCCATCTCTAAATTCGCTTCGGCTTGCGCTAAGTTTGCTTCGGCGGTTTGCACACGGTTCTTAGCTTCGGCAAGTATATACGAAGAGGAGATTCCTTTGTCGTAGAGGTTCTGTTGGCTCTCACACTCCAAACGAGCAGTGCTGAGTTGTGCCTTAGCTGCTTGCACATTAGCTTTAGCCGTGTTTACCTCTAAGATAGCTTGACGGTTATCAATGAGAAAGAGTTGCTCACCGGCTTTAACTCGTTGCCCTTCCTCTACACACTTCTTCATTATATGTCCGCGCACGCGAGGAGAGATTAATGCGTCCGTTAGACCTTCTAAAGTCGAACTATATGCCTGTTTTTCGGTGATGTCTTGTAAGGAGATCTCCGTTGTGGCATAGGAGGTGTGTTGCTCTTGAGGGACTTGAACACAAGAGGTACTGAGCAAACCAACCACGCCTAAAAAGAGGGTGGAAGGCAATGATGAATTGAGACTTTTTGTTTTCATAATTGTTTTAATTAATTGATTATTTTATTTTTATTCTTCTATTTACAGGGCGAATGCGGAAACCTTGCGCTTTGAGTTGGGCGAGGAGACCTTTGTCTCCACCGAGATAGACGGCATCCAAAGTGACGAAGGTGCGTCCTTGCTTGAGATAGGGTGTCAGACGCTTAGCCCATTGCTCATTGCGCTGGCAGAAGACGCGATAGTCGGAATAAGAGATTGATGTTTCATTATCCGGTCCCTCCACTTGGAAGGCAATGTCCATCAACCGACCATTGCGATACATCTCGCGAATCGTCTTCTCTTGTTGCACTTCTCGTTCGGGATAGTCAATCACTTTCTTGAGTTCGAGACACTGCCACGCTAATGGCTCGCGGTCGAAGGCGATGTACATGGTTTCGGAGGCGTTATCGAGGCCGATGACCGGCAGACCGCCTTCGGCTGAAAGACCGCTATCGCTGAAACGCCTTTCGGCTACCTCTTGCGCTGCAAGACCGCTTCGCTGAAAGAAGGTGGCCATAGAGCGGGATTCGTCGGGAAAGAGCCAGCGGCGCATCAGTTCGTCGCGATAGAGAGCCGCGAGATAGGACGGCTTCATTCGTCCGAGTTCGTCGAGGTTGAGTTCGACGAGTGTAGCAAACGCCTCTTTGATATAGTCATAATCCGAAGAGGAGAATAAGTCGGTGAGTCGGATAGAGTCGGGTAGGAGAGCTGCTTGGCGCAGGGTAGCCAACGCCTCGTAATCCTCTAAAGCAAACTCGGTAATGACTCGTTCGCATTGTTCAAAACAAGCAAAACAGTTTGGGATACTATCAATGAAGGTTTGGTCGATATAGCGGTTGGTGGCTAAGATATACGACTTAGCCGCGGCGGAGTTGCCATAGACTTCGTAGAGGAGCTGGGCAGAGCATAAGCCCCCTCCCAGCCTCCCCCCGAAGGGGAGGAGTAGGGTTACTAATATGATAATAAACTTTTTCAACTTTAAACTATTAAACTTTTAAACTACTCTAAACTCTACACTCTACACTCTAAACTATTTAAACCGTGTTATGAGGTTATACGCTTGATAGATGCCGAGTTCGCCGGCTTTGCTGAGGTCGTCGAGACCTTCTTTATCTTGTCCGATAAAGATATAGGTGAGTCCACGATTGAAGTAAGCTTCCGCGAAGTCGGGATCGTATTCAGTGGCTTTGGTATAGTGACGAATCGCCTCGTTAAACTCCTTTTGGGTGCAGAGGATATTCGCTTTATTATAATAGGCAAAGGTCATGTCGGGCATAAGCCGCAGGATATAATCGTAATCGCGTAACATAATCTCATAATCCATAGGCGATAGCATGGTCAGTTCGCCTGACGAGCGCTGATACTCGTACAAACGATAACGCCAGTTTGCTCGGCAGAAAAGCATAACGACCTCTATCTCGTCCGACGTTTCGTCAGAGGCGTTAGCATATTGGATGGCTTTGGTGCAATCGTCGATGGCAGAGGAATAGTCCTGTACGAGGGCAAACTCTATGGCTCTTTCGAAATAATTTTGAATTATGAATTTTGAATTTTGAGTAGTGGATTGTTGGTAGTTTATCTGGTCTGTGAGGCGATTGATGCGTTCGAAGTGCTGGTTCACCATCTCTGCGGTCAGCGTTATATCTTGTGTGGTCAAATGTAAAGGAGCCGGCAGGACGTGCTGACGATTGAAAAGGTCGAGGAAGAGTGGATTGTGGATAGTGGATTGTGGATAGTATGCCCGTTGGGATATTGTAGACTGATAGTAAGAGAGATAGATATTGGGTTCGTTGATGACATCGGTGTATTTGTTTTGTATATGTCCACGCATCTCGGAGCCAATCTGGACGGTCTCTTCCTCTTGGTTCTGTGCGGCTCGGGACGAGAACTCTTTGCGGTTGTCTTTCTTCTGCGGTTGCGACTTGGCAACGGTGACGCCCGTGGCGATTGTTGATTGCTGATTGCTTATTGCTGATTGGATGCTGTCTTTCTTTTGTTCGAGTTCGTAGGCAGTTTGGCGATAGCGGTAAGCGGCTTTGCCTTCGCCTAAGGCAGTCTTCGCCTGGGCTGCCAAATAATAAGAGGGCAGGAAATATGGATAACTTTCGATGAGGTTATCAAAGCAAGTAACGGCTTGTTTCCATTGCTTGAGTTCCATCAAGATCATTGCTTTCTGATAGGTATATTCCGGACGAGAAGGGT
>JAKSNE010000006.1 GCA_024400135.1 Paludibacteraceae bacterium | reverse complement strand
CCCATCTACGACTTGGAGATTCGGGATATCCCGACCGTGATTGAGAACGGAACGGTACCTGCGTATAGAGGTTCGTTTGGTACGATACCTTCGCCCAATTATCGTCGTTCGATGTCGTCTTTCAACTATGCCGGCTTTGCTCAAGTGGGAGCGTTATTCCAACTGAGTCAGCGAGTAGATATGAGCCTCGCGGCTTTCGCTACGTACTATATCAATGACGTTGTTAGTGGTCGTGGAAGTGAAGCTATTTCGTTTGGCGCAGGTCTGCCGGTAGGCGAATATCCTACACCACTGAGTGAGGAGCGTGCCGAAAACGGTTTGTTGAACACCAATGCCGTTAGTTCCGTTCATCCGTGGAACGTTGGTTTGAAGGTTGGTTTCCATTTCAATACGGGTAAGACAGAGGCTCAACGAGCTTACGACAAAGAGCAACGTCAATTGAGACGCGAAGCAAGACTGGCAGCGAAATTAGAGCCGGAGCCCGAACCGGAGATAGAAGTGGAGGTTACTCCGCAAGTGCCTGTATTTGTACCTACGCCGGTGGTTATCGAACCTCAGACGGAGGATACCGTTGTAGAGGAGACTTCCGGTTGCACCGACACCATATATATTTATATACACGACACCATTTACATCCACGATGCGCTGCCAATAGTGAAAACGGATGCTGTTGCTCAGATTACGGAACAAATGGAAAAGAGTATCATCTGGTTTGATTTAGACTCGACCGTACCTATTCTCCAACCCAAAGACATCTTGATTAACATTGCGGCAATACTGAAGGCTCATCCTGAACAACGCGTTTATGTCAACGGTCACGCTTGCAAACTCGGCAAACCCGACTACAACAAAAGACTCGCTTTGCGTCGCGCACAAGCCGTGGAGAAACAGTTGATAGAATTAGGTGTCAATGCCGACCAATTGGTTGTACGTACCAAAGGTGCTAACGAACCCTTCCGCTTCAATGGCAAGCACACGCTGGAGAAAGACCGTCGTGTAGAGATTATTCCTATTGAGGAAGAAGTGACACCTGTAGAAGACGTTAAAACTGCTGTTGCAGAAGCGACGAATGTAGAACAAACAACGGAGAGCAACACGAACGAAGAAAAAGTTAGGTCGGTGGTTATTAAAGCAGGTGACCGCTTGTCGAAGTTGGCTCGTCAATACTATGGTGATACCGAATCTTGGCGCATCATTTACGATGCCAATAAAGACGTGATTAGCGATCCCGATAGACTTCCGGTAGGAAAGACGATTGTTATTCCGTAAGCATCGGAAGATAAACAAAAAAAGGCAACTTCGTAAGAAATTGCCTTTTTTGTTTTTAATAGCCTTCCGTTACTCTGCAAAGAGGTTGCCTTGTTTTTGGTTCTCAATGGCTTTCTTCCAACACTTGCGGCAAAGGGTGATATACTTGTCCTCGCCCCCAATCTCAATCTGCGAACCGTCGGTGACAATCATTCCGTTTTGGTCAATACGCGCATTGATAATCGTCTTATCACCACACGAACAAGAGGACTCTACCTCGCCTATCTCATCCGCTAACTCGAACAACCGTTTAGAGCCCGGGAAGAGGTGACTCTGGAAGTCGGTTCGAAGTCCATAGCAAGTGACATCAATGCCTAACTTATCGACCACATCGGAGAGTTGGTCAATCTGCTTCTCCGACAGGAACTGGGCTTCATCAACCAAAATCTGTCGAAGACCGCCGATGACGTGCGCGTGGTGGTTCTTGACAACATCAAACACATCCGTATCGGTTTTGATGAGCACACAATCGCGACTCAAACCGCAGCGAGAAGAGATAGTGGTGAGGTTGTTACGGTCATCAATCGCTGATTTCATAGCGAGGAACTGAACACCACGCTCCTGCAAGCCGTAAGCGTTGGCGATAAGTAATAGACTCTTGCCCGAGTTCATTGGGGCGTAAATGAATTTTAGACGAGGCTTCATGTTATTTACTATTTGACAATTTACTATTTACAATTTATTTTATCATTTGACATTTTTTATCTCTCACAGATTTCACAGATGGTAAATGTATTTTCTGTGTAATTTCTTTCCAATAATTTATTATTACAACGCGCCGTTGCGCGATAGCACTCTCACATCTGTGTAATATATCCCTATATAATTTATTATTAGTGCCGTTAGGCACGGGATGTGACGTTAGGAACATTCCATTTTTTAGTTCTTCTTTTTTGGTAGTGGGAGTTTACTCACAACTAACGAAAAAAAGAAATAAAAAAATAATAAATTATCTATCTGCGGAATCTGTGGAATCTGTGAGAGATTCAAATCAAAGAACGCGAACAATACATTATATTACTTTATACTTGCGAGGTGGCAGAGCATGAGGGAGCCGTCTTCGCGGCGGAGGTGCATACCGTTGCCTTCGCAAAAGCGGAAGAGCGAACAACTATTGCATGGTTCGATCTGACGCATCCAACGACGGTCACGATAAGGCTTAAAGCCGTTCTCCCAAATGTCCCAAAAGTTATCCTTATATATATTTCCTTGATAGTATTTTCCGCGAATAGACGTACAAGCCGATATCGACCCATCAATGAGGATGGAAGCCGTCGTGATACCTGCCGTACACTGATAGAGGTGGTCGCGCACCTGCCCCTCGTAATGGTCCAAAAAACCGTCACAGGTATAAGAGACGTGCCGACCGGCTTGTCGCTGAGCAACGATAAAATCGAGCAACTGCTTGAACTGATTCGGTTGCAACAAAAGGGCGGGATTGGTGGCGGCTCTACCCATTGGCGCTATCGTAGCCAAACGCCAATCGCGACAGCCGAGCGACCATAGATAGGCTTGTATCTGATCTAAGTGATCGACCGTGGCTTGGTGGACACAGGTGACCACGTCCCACGTGAAGTTCTTCTCTGCCGCAGCAAGCTCAATGGCGCGAGTGGCTCCCTCAAAAGCGCGAGGGTGCTGACGCATCCAGTTGTGGTCTTGTTCTAAGCCATCGAGACTAATCGACATCGACCGCAGCCCCGCTTGACGCAAAGCGCGGAAGCGTTCGGGCGTGAGTGCAAGCCCATTAGTGACCATTCCCCACGGATAACCCCTATCGTAGAGCGCCTTGCCAATGGTCTCAAGGTCGGTGCGCATCAGCGGTTCGCCTCCCGAGATAACAATCATCAAACGGTGCGGATTGACGTGAGGCGTGACTTGCTCGTCAAGAACCTTAAGGAAGTCCTCGGCAGGCATATCAGGTTGCGTCACAGACGACACACAGTCGCTTCCGCAATGCTGACAATGCACGTTGCAACGAAGCGTCGATTCCCAAAACAGTTGCTGTAAGGGGTGCAAGGTCTTGAGGTTTTGGCGACGCCAGCGCTCAAGTTCAAGGGCTATGCGTAATCGAAGATTCATTCTACTTTGGTGGAGTCCTCTGCATGAAGGCGTTGATACACTTCGGGCGGGATACCGTAAAGGCAAATCATTCGCTCGGGAGTGGGTTCTTCGACGGAAGTCGTGTCGGCATCGGCAACGACATCAGACTGATTGACCTGTTGGGTCTTGCAGCCTAACAAAAACGAGACGAGGGCTGCAAGCAGGACATTGAGGCGGATTAAAAACTTCGTTTTCATTTACTATTTGACAATTTACAATTTACCATTTAGATTAAGTCCATTACGCGGTGGGCGAGGGCGTTGGCTTCGTCCATGGTAGCGGCTTCGGAATAGACGCGGATAATCGGCTCGGTGTTCGACTTGCGCAGGTGTACCCACCCATCAGCAAAGTCAATCTTCACACCGTCTTTGTCGCTCACGCGCTCGGAAGCAAACGTAGTCTTCACTTTCGCTAAGATAGCTTCGACATCCATCTCGGGCGAGAGGTCGATACGGTTCTTAGAGATGAAGTAATTAGGATAGGTGCGACGGAGTTCGCTCACCTTCATATTTTTATGCGCAAGCAAACTCAAGAACAGCGCTATACCTACCAACGCGTCGCGACCATAGTGAGAGGCAGGATAGATGACACCGCCATTGCCTTCGCCACCGATAACAGCGTGAGTCAGTTTCATCTCGGTGGTCACATTGACTTCGCCCACAGCCGAAGCGGAATACGAACCGCCATGCGCCTTCGTCACGTCCGACAAAGCGCGGGTAGAGGACATATTACTAACCGTATTGCCCGGAGTGTGGCTGAGCACGTAATCGGCAACGGAGACAAGCGTATATTCCTCGCCGAACATCTCGCCGTTTTCGCAGATGATAGCGAGTCTATCCACGTCGGGATCCACCACAAAACCGACATCCGCTTTGCCTTCTTTGAGTAAGTCCGCAATCTGCGTGAGGTGCTGCGGCAGCGGTTCGGGATTATGCGGAAACTGCCCATTGGGCGTGCAGTTGAGTGGAATAATGTTCTTCACGCCTACGGCTTTGAGGATAGCCGGAATAGCGAGACCGCCTACCGAATTGACGCAGTCAATGGCAACGGTGAAGTTCGCTTTTTGGATAGCAGGTATATCCACAAGGTCGAGTTCGGTCACTTTCTGAACGTGGTAAGGCAGATAGTCTTTGTTCGTGACGGAACCAAGGTCATCGACCTGAGCAAACGTGAAGTCTTCGCGCTCAGCGATAGACAGGACTTGTTTGCCCTCCTTGTCGGTTAAGAACTCACCGAGGTTATTGAGCAGTTTGAGGGCGTTCCACTGTTTGGGGTTGTGGCTGGCAGTAAGGATGATTCCGCCATCAGCATGTTCGCCAATGACCGCCATCTCGGTGGTGGGAGTAGAAGCCAGACCGATGTTGATAACGTCGCAACCCATGGCTACGAGTGTTCCCGTAACTAACAAGTCCACCATCGGACCGGAGATACGAGCATCGCGACCCACGACGATTCGGGGACGAGCAACGGACATAGCTTCTGCACGCTGAACAGCAAACGCAGCCGTGAAACGAACGATATTGACGGGATCCAGTCCGTCACCTACGCGGCCACCTATCGTGCCGCGAATTCCTGAGATTGATTTTACTAAAGACATTCTTATTTACAATTTGACTATTTACAATTTGACTATTTATTTTCTTTCCACGTTGTATCAATGGTGGAGGGGGTGAGGGCGATGAAGCCATGGTGTAAAGCCCATTCGTCAGTGTCCTCTGCCTCGGGTTCTTGGTTAAAGAACTGTCCTCCCAGTTTGTAGTACGTGCCCCCTTCCTCATCGGTGTGGGTAGAGACTTCCTCGTCCCAATAGCCTTTGCATTGGCGGGTGAGACGGATACCTTGTATCGGTCCTACCGGCGCATTGAGGTTCCAGCACTTGCCGTAAGGCACTTCGGGCAGAGCGAGGATATCCTCGACCACTTTTTTGATATACGGCACCATCAATGAGAAATCTGCATCGGGGTCATAACTGTCGATAGACAGACCAAGGGAGCGAATACCATTCTCCGCACCTACGAAGACGGCACCCATCGTTCCCGAATAAATCACATTGATAGCCGCATTGGAACCGTGGTTGATACCCGAGACAAGTAGGTCGGGCTTGCGTCCCTCATAGACAATGTGCAAAGCCAGTTTGACACAGTCCGAAGGCGTTCCGTTAGACATATAAACCGTGTGCTGAGGCGTTTGCTCCACGCAGTTCATTAGCAGGTTATCGAACGTGATAGCATTCGACTTACCCGATTGAGCCGTACCCGGAGCAACGACCGTAACGTGCCCGAATTGTTCCATCACTTGGAGCAGGGTCATTAGTCCTTTTGCTCCCCAACCATCATCATTGGTAATAAGTATTTCCATCAGCGTTTAATTTTCAGTTTGAGGTCATAGCCGTACGGGGTCACGGAGTTTTGCTCTTCCGAGAAACCTAATTTACTTGGGCAGATAATACGCGCTTGCGAGCCCGGATATTTCATTAAACCGATGGCTACGTGCCAAGCCACACAAGCTGACGATTGGTCTGTCAAATAAGCAAACTCTAACGGATCGGGCGCATTAAGCGTTGACCAGAAAGACGCCGTGTCGTAAGGCTGCGTGAGGGTATAACGGCGATAACGAATAACCGCTGTCTCACCCGGTCGAATGGCTTCCTGAGTCGTATCACCCATTACGTCCAAGCGGTAATAGAAGTAATCGTATCCCTTCACTTTATACCACGCTTTGGGATGGCCTGCCCAGTCGTAATCGTCAGCCGGCTCGTCTCCCTCAAACACCTCATAGCCGTGACTTGAGATGTACGTGTTAATGTTCTTCTTCTCTTGCTCCAATAAGCGGGCGTAGGTATTGCCATTGCAAGAGGTAAACAGGGTTGTGCAACCCAATAATATTCCTAATATATATATAAGGTGTTTCATAATCATTGTACTTTGACCTCAATCAGCACATTCGTGTATGGAGGTATATTTTCCGTTCCTCGTGAGCCGTAAGCCACATAGTAAGGCGCAAGCGTCTTGAAGTGGATTGTGGATTGTGGATAGTGGATAGTGATAAAGTTCTCTACCGCTTGGGGGAGTTGACATTTGCCCAACTGATATTCGCCTTGCACATCCGACAGCAGGTTACCATTCAAGTCGCGCGTGATAAGATGCAGGCGAATGGGGCGCGTAGGACTATAAGCATAGTTCAACGGGATTGTGTCGGGTTCACACCAAGATCCGTCTTCCTGCTCAAACCACCTTCCGGGGTGATTGCGCATATAACTCAATAGTTCCCTATCCGCAGCCTCCGCCAACTGCTGATTCATCTCCACCATCGCCAACGTAGCCGAGTCCGGCTCTGCCGACTGTCCCGAACGTTGCGAAGGACGCTGGGGGGCAATCGTACACGCGCAGAGCGCGAGTACGAGAGTGTAGAGTGTAGAGTTGAGAGTTGAGAGTAGTTTCATATTTACTTTGCTAAACGAATGAGGTATTGACCGTATGCGGTTTTGGAGAGTTCGTTTCCAAGGGCACGGAGTTGGTCGGAGGTTATCCAGCCGTTGCGCCAGCAGATCTCTTCAATGCAAGCCACATAAAACCCTTGGCGATTTTGAATGGTAGCAATGAAGTTTCCGGCTTCGAGCAGGCTATCGCAGTTGCCCGTATCCAGCCATGCAAAACCACGACCGAAGAGTTGTACGCGCAGGTTGCCTTGGTTCATATACACTTTGTTGAGGTCGGTTATCTCGTACTCGCCGCGCGCCGAGGGTTTCAGTGCCTCCGCCTTCTCGCACACCGTAGCATCGTAGAAATACAGACCCGGAACAGCGTAGTTCGACTTAGGCTCTTGCGGTTTCTCCTCTAACGAGAGCACGTTATTGTTCTCGTCAAACTCCACCACGCCGTACGCGCGAGGATCCGACACTTCATAACCGAAGATCGATGCCCCACCCTCTTTTTCGATAGTAGCAACGGCGGATTGTAACATCTGACGGAAGCCTTGTCCGTAGAATAAGTTATCGCCTAAGATTAAACATCCTGCTTCGCCATTAAGAAACTCCTTGCCCAGCACAAACGCTTGCGCCAAGCCGTTAGGAACGAGTTGAACCTTATAACTGAGTTTGATCCCTAATTTAGAACCATCGCCCAGCAACTCCTCGAACATCGGCAAGTCACGAGGGGTGGAGATAATCAATATATCTTTAATCCCTGCCAAAAGAAGGGAAGAAAGAGGGTAATAGATCATCGGCTTGTCGTAAACGGGCATAATCTGTTTACTGATTGCCTTACTTAGAGGATAAAGGCGTGTGGCAGAGCCACCGGCTAAGATAATTCCTTTCATAGCATTTACTATTTGACAATTTACAATTTACCATTTATTATGTATTGGGCAGCGACGCTGGCGACGGGTTGGTCGCCGAGCAGGGTGCGCAGTTGTTCAAAATCATTCAACATCGTTTGACGATAAGGCTCGTCCTCTAATAAGCGTTTCACTTCTGCCTCGATATTCTCCACCGTAAATAAGTCGGCAATCAGTTCGCGTATCACTTCTTGCGGTTCTCCCTTCTCATTGCGTTTATCGAGGATGATATTCGGTAACGTGAAATGGCGAATGGTGAAGATGGCTTTCCAAATCAGTCGTAACAGATGTGGGCAAGCCACATGATAAACCGCTACTTCGGGACAGCCGAACATCGCGGCTTCGAGGGTAGCGGTGCCGCTGTTGACGATGGCGACGGCTGCGGTACGCAGCAGGTCGTAGTTTAGAGTGGAGAGTTTAGAGTTTAGAGTAGTTCCTAAGTTGAGAGTTGAAAGTATTTGCTCGTAGAACTCCATAGGGATAGAGGGAGCTTGGGCGATGCGTATCTCATAATCAGGAAAACGGCGTGCCGCTTCTAACATCTTCGGTAAACAATTTGCTATTTCCGAACGCCTACTACCCGGCAAGATAGCGATGGTTTTGGACCGCTGCGCTGAAGAACCGGATATTCCGGAAATTCCGGAAGTTCTGGAAGCACGACATTCTTCGGCCGTTGGGTTTCCCACATAGATGACTTGTGCCCTTTTCTCCGCCCCTTGGATGGGAGGTTGGGAGGGGGCTAAATAAAACGCTGGTTCGAAGGGGAAGATACAAAGTACTTGGTCGCAGACTTTGAGTATCGTCTTGCGCCGCCATTGTTTCCACGCCCACACTTTAGGAGGAATATAATAAACAATCCGCAGCGAGGGCAGATGTTTGCGAGCGAACTGAGCCATCTTGAGGTTAAACGACGGATAGTCCACCAACACGAGCACGTCGGGCTGTTCGGTCAAAAGGGCTTGTTTAGCGATAGCGAAGTTTTGTCGGATAGTGGAAATATTCTTTAGTACGGCGACGAACCCCATAAACGCCAAATCGTTTATGTGGCGATACAACTTGCACCCTGCCGCAGCCATCTTATCTCCGCCAAAACCGGAGAAAGAGGCCGCAGGGTCTTGTTGTTTCAGGGCTTCGATGAGGTGCGAGGCGTGCAAGTCTCCCGAAGCTTCACCGACTAAGAAAAAATATTTCATATTTTCAGTTGAGAGTGGAGAGTGTAGAGTGTAGAGTAGCCGTATAGTTTACTAGTTTATAGTTTAGTTAGCAGGGGTCATTACGACTTCGTACATGTTCTTTGCTTCCAGCAGTTTATTAAGCATCGCTTGTACCGATTCGCCTGTCAAAGCATTAACGGCAGGTACAAAATCTGTGATATAGTTCAGACCATATACATCATAAACTTGCAAGATACTGCTCCACCATTCGTTATCCTCCAAATCTTGTTCGTGGTCTTTGAGTAGAGCTGCTTTCTCCTTGTTCAAGTCTTGCGCCAAAGGTCCGTTCTGTGCTATCGTTTGTACTTCCTCGTGGATGATAGCCATCAGTCGTTCCTGTTTCTCGGGGTCGGTATCAAAACTCATCAGCAAGAAAGCACAATCGACAGGATGACGCGTTACTCGTCCTGCTACACCGACACCATAACTGCCGCCTTCGCGTTCACGAATGGACTCCAAATAACGGGTATCGAGGATACGGCCGATTATTCGCATGTTTAGAGCGTTATCGAGGGTATAGGGGATATCATAAGACGAGTACTCGATGAAGTTAGATGCCTTGCGGGTTTGCATATTGAGCGCAAAATAGTTCTTTTGCAATCCTGCGGGACGGCGGACACCGCTATCCTTGAACGCACTCTTCTTGCCTTTGGCTTTCATCGAACCAATATATTGGCATAGCATTTTTCGGAAAGCCTTGTCTTGCGGGTCAACGTTACCGACGATAGTAAACGTGAAACTGCCTGGGTTGGCAAAGAGGGTCTTGTGGATATTCATGATCACATCCAAATCAACCTTACCCAAACTCTCCTTGTTGAGCACGAACGCACGGGGGTTGTGGTCAGCGCGCATCAAAGTGACAGAGTCGTTAAAGAGTGCATCGGGTTGAGCCGCTTTGTTGGCAATCGAGTTCTCAATGAGCGACATCAAAGAATTAAAGGCCTTATCGTCACGACGGGGAGCTGTAAAGCCGAGATAGACAAGTTGGAAGAGGGTTTCGAGGTCCTTGACGGTCGAATATCCTTCCACGTCGGTATATTCGTTGAGGTCGATGCTCATATTTACATTCTTTCCCGTCAAGGCTTTGCGCAAAGCATTGAAGTCGAAGTCGCCGAGGCCCATATATTCGAGGGCATTAGGTAAGATCTTCGCACTCGGTACATCCTCTGTATTCACCAGTGCTATTCCACCGGGGGCATAAGCATGCAACATAATCTCATCCTCTTTGAACTTCGTAGGTTTGACGATGACGCGGATACCGTTGCTCAGCGTGAACGTAGTGGTACCGAACGTTGCATCCGTTGTGGTCTTCTTGATTTTTCCTGCTTTGGGAAGGTTCTTAATGAGAGTATTATCTACTTGTTCCTCTACGGGAGCCTCTATCTCAGCCGCCTTGGCAGCAGTAAGCATTGCCAACACTTCATTCTCGGTCGGGATCTTCACTTCGGGTTTCTCCGGACCGGCAATAGCAATGGTCGGTTCACCTACGGCATATTGTTTGACGAGTTGGTTAACCGCCTCCAAAGGCAACATCGGCAGTAGGCCCTGTAAAGTGGTATATTCCCATTCGATACCGGGGATAGGGTCTCCGTCTTCGAAGTTATTGATATACTCTTGTGCTAAAGCAATGTTCTCGCGAGTGGCGCGACCGTTATAGGCGGTCTCATAATCGGAGAGCATTTGTGTCTTGGCGCGCTCCAACTCAGCATTGGTGAAGCCGTAACGGCTCATCTTCTCCACGAACAGCAACGCATCTTTAAGCGACTCAACCTCTTGTCCCTCTTTAGGAACATAATAAACGCAGAAAGCATCCTTTAACTTCACTTCCTCTCTGTAGTTGGCATAAGCGCCCATGAAAGGACATTCGGGATCCATCTGTTTCTCATTCAGACGCTCAATCATTATTCGATGGATAAGGTCGTGAATAACATCAATCACATAGGCTTGGTCGGTATTCCTAAACTCCGCAGGAATCTGATTGTGTTTATATTGGAGTTGTATCTGGGTATTACGCGCCTCGGGGTCAGTAACGATAGCCACAAGCGGTTTCTCGTTGTCCTCAATCGTATAGAGAGGGCGTTCGCCACGGTTCTCGCGTTCAGGAACATCTGCCCACAAGGCTTTAATCTTTGCCTCAATAGCATCTACATCGATATCGCCGACTACGATGATGGCTTGGTTATCGGGACCGTACCATTTCTTGTAGTAGGCGCGGAGAGCCTCGTAACTGAAGTTATTGATTACTGCCGTATCGCCAATGACGTTGCGGATAGCGTACTGGCTATTGGGATAGATGAGGTAGTTCAGTTTCGTGTATAAACGGAAATTAGCGTCAAAGCGGGTGCGCCATTCCTCACGGATAACACCACGTTCGGCATCAATCTCCTCGGGTAACAGGAGCAGACCGCAAGCCCAGTCGTGCATCACAAGCAAAGCGGAGTCGACGATCCCCTCGCGAGTGGTGGGCACATTAGAAAGACGATACACGGTCTCGTCAAGGGAAGTGTAGGCATTGATATCGCCGCCGAAGTTTACACCGATAGACTCAAAATAAGTGATGATTCCTTTGCCGGGGAAGTGCTGTGTTCCGTTGAAAGCCATGTGCTCCAAGAAGTGAGCCAAACCGTTCTGATTGTCCTCTTCGAGGATAGCACCTACCGCTTGGGCGATGTGGAACTCACAACGCTGTTTAGGCTGCTCGTTGTGACGGATGTAATACGTCAAGCCGTTAGGCAGTTGTCCAAAACGCACCGCCGAATCCAGCGGCAATTGTTGCGGCTGTTGAGCCGATAATGCTAGGGCAACAATAAGCCCTAAGAATAAAACTGAGATTTTTTTCATAACTTAAATATTTTGGGTTAAACATTCAATTATTAGACGTTTCTTCTTCCTCTTTCTTACGTGGAGCGCGTTTTTTCTTTGGCTCTGCCGCAGCGAGTGCAGCAGCGTTCTCGTCGAGGATACTATCGCCACGGGACTTCCACTGTCTGGGTCCAAGGATACGCTCCACATCTTCCGAAGTAATCACTTCGCGCTCAATCAGCAGTTCGGCTAACTGGTGGTGACCCTCCTCGTTCGTGGTTAAAATCTCGCGAGCCCGTTGCATCTGCTCAGCGATGATAGCCGCCGACTCTTTATCTATAACCTCTGCCGTAGCCTCGGAGTAAGGCTTGGTGAAACCGTACTCGTAACGACCGGTAGAGTCATAGAAACTAACGTCTTTCAGTTTATCCGACATGCCGTAGAAGGCTACCATCGAATAAGCCTGTTTGGTGGCGCGTTCAAGGTCGTTGAGTGCGCCCGTTGAGGTCTGGTCTAAGAAGATTTGTTCGGCTGCGCGACCGCCTAAGAGCGAGCATAATTCGTCCAGTAAGTGCTCTTTGTTGGTCAACTGCCTTTCCTCGGGCAAGTACCACGCCGCACCTAAAGCTGCACCACGCGGAACGATAGTCACCTTCACCAACGGATTAGCGTGTTCGAGCATCCAAGAGATAGTAGCGTGTCCTGCCTCGTGATAAGCAATCGAGCGTTTCTCCTCGGGAGTCATAATCTTCGTCTTACGCTCTAAGCCACCGATGATACGGTCAACAGCATCCATAAAGTCCTGTTTGCCCACTTTCTTATGCCCGTTACGAGCGGCGATGAGTGCCGCCTCGTTGCAGACGTTGGCTATATCCGCCCCCGAGAAACCGGGAGTCTGTTTAGCAAGGAAATCGACATCCACCGTGTTATCCAGTTTAATCGGTTTGAGGTGAACGAGGAAGATCTCCTTACGCTCTTGCAGGTCGGGCAGTTCCACGTGTATCTGTCTATCAAAACGTCCGGCACGCAGCAAAGCCGCATCCAGTACGTCGGCACGGTTGGTAGCGGCAAGGATGATCACACCCGAGTTTGTTCCGAAACCGTCCATCTCGGTGAGCAGTTGGTTGAGCGTGGATTCGCGCTCATCGTTACCGCCGGTCATCACATTCTTACCACGAGCACGACCGATAGCGTCTATCTCGTCAATGAACACGATAGCAGGGGCTTTCTCTTTAGCTTGACGGAAAAGGTCACGCACACGGCTCGCACCTACACCCACGAACATCTCCACAAAGTCCGAACCCGACATCGAGAAGAACGGCACATCTGCCTCACCGGCTACCGCTTTGGCAAGCAAGGTCTTACCCGTCCCGGGAGGACCTACAAGCAACGCACCCTTGGGAATCTTACCACCAAGGTCTGTATATTTCTTCGGGTTCTTCAAAAACGCTACAATCTCCTCCACCTCCTGTTTAGCACCATAGAGACCGGCTACGTCCTTGAAGGTCACCTTGTCTTTTTTCTCCTTGTCAAAGAGTTGCGCACGCGCTTTACCTACTCCGAAGATACCTCCGGCAGCCGCCCCCATACCTCGACCCATCCACACAAAGAAAAGGATAAGCAGGATAAACGGCAGCACATTCGAGAGAATGAGAATCCAATAGTCGTGCGACTTCTCGTAAGTCACATCTATCGGCGAGAGGTTATTGGCTTTGCGCTGTTCATTGACAGTAGCAACGTACTTACCAAACTCCTCCACCGAAGGAATTTGAACCATGATTTCGCCGTTGCGCTCTTTACCTACATCCACCGAACCGAAGACCAGCGGGAACGACTCCGAGCGAACGAGTGCTTTGGCTTTGTTGTCGTCGTAAATAGTGAGTTTAGCAACATTATCGTTCTCTACGTATGCCGTAAACTGAGTATAACTCAAGTTTTTATGTTCTTTCTCTTTGTCGGTGGGATAGAACATAAACATACATAGTCCAAACATCAGAATATAAAATATCCAACTGATAATACGTGGTTTGCGCCCGTTGGGGCGGTTACTGGGATTGGCTCCCTTAGATATACTGTTTTCGTTCATAATCTTATTCGTCTGCTAATTCGGTTACCTTGCCGTCTGCCCACAAATGTTCAATGTCATAGAAGGCGCGAGGCTCTCGTTGCATCACATGTACAAAAATCGAGCCATAATCGAGTGCTATCCACTCAGCGTTCTCTTGTCCTGCCACCGAAAGGGGGTGTACATGGGTTTGGGTACGTACATAATCGTCTATCTCATCCGCCATAGATGCGGCGTGAGTGTTAGACGTTGCAGTAGCAATGACCATTGCTTCTACAGGTGCCTCGGGAATAGAGGCTAAGTCGATGGTCACAATCTGATGGCCTTTCCTGTTACGAATGGCCTCTACGATGACTTGCATCAGTTTTTTCGTTGTTATCTCTTTTGCCATAATCAAATAATTATCTTTTTTCCAATTTCGCGTAAGTCAACATCAGCGTTTTCTTACCGACTTTATCGAAGTTTATATCTATCTTATCCACCTCATTCTCGTTATACACTTGCAACACCGTTCCGTCCCCAAACACTTTGTGATACACGCGGTCATTCGGTTGCCAAGCGGTGGACGTCGCCGTTTGAGTTGGGGTTGCCGTTATCGGTTTGAGGTTGATAGGTCTCTCCGGCACAAACACTCGTTTTCGTTCCGGAACATCCGGCAATACCGGAGTTTCCGGCTTCTTCGTCGCAAAACTCCCTTGTCGAATACAGTTCCTATCCAGTTCCTTTAGGAATCTCGACGGGTTGCAGAAGTTCAGTTGTCCGTTTTTATACCGCTGTCTGGCGAAGGACAAGTAGCAGCGGGTCATAGCACGGGTGATAGCCACGTACAGCAGTCGTCTTTCTTCCTCTATATCTTCCGACCGAACGCAGTATTGCGAGGGGAACAAGTCTTCTTCCAGTCCCACGATAAACACCACAGGGAACTCCAACCCTTTCGCTGCATGAACGGTCATCAGCGTCACGCGTTGGGTCGGGTCGTCCGTGTGCTCGTCTTGGTCGGTGAGCAAAGCCACCTCGCCCAAGAAGTCGGACATCGGCGTGAAGTCTATGCCCATCTGCGTACGCTGTTCCACGAACTCGCGAATAGCGTTGAGTAACTCGTTGAGGTTCTCCGCCCTATCCTGCCCTTCGGGCGTGGTGTCCATCAAAGCCTCCGTCATCACCCCCGACATACGCAGCGTGTCTTGCGCAAACGTATAAGCGTCTTTTGTCTCTATCTCCTCACGGCGCACAGCCATAAACTGCGCAAACTCCATCAAACTCTTGCGAGCCATCGGCACGACCGACAAGTTATACGTATCGGGATTGGCTGCCACTTCGAGTAGGGTCACGTTGTGTTCTTGAGCACACTCGGACAGTTTGCGCAAGGTCGTGTCGCCTATGTGTCGCGCAGGGAGATTGATGATTCGTTGAAGTGCCTCGTTATCTTTCGGGTTCGCTGCCAAGCGGAAATAACAGATTGCGTCCTTAATCTCCTTGCGTTGGTAGAAACTCATCCCACCATAGATACGGTACGGGATACCCATCTTCCTCAGTTCGCCCTCAAAAGCACGCGACTGCGCATTGGTGCGGTAGAGAACAGCTATTTGGTTATACCCTATCTTATTCACAGCGTGTTCGCGCATGAGTTGGGTAATGACCTCTTGCGCCTCGTCGCGGTCGGACATATACGGCTGCAACGAGACCCTGTCGCCCTCTGCGTTCTTAGAGAAGACGGACTTATAGAGTTGGTGCTGGTTATGCTGAATAAGCGAATTAGCAAGATTGACGATACACTGTGTCGAACGGTAGTTCTGCTCCAGTTTATCCACTCGCGCATTCGGATAGGTCTTTTGAAAAGAGAGGATATTCGCTATATCCGCTCCGCGGAAGGAGTAGATCGACTGCGCATCGTCGCCCACCACCGACACAAGGTTCTCGGGCTCGGCGAGAATCTTAACGATGAGGTATTGCGCATAGTTCGTGTCTTGGTACTCATCCACTAAGATATATTTAAAGATCGACTGGTAGTAAGCGCGTGCCTCAGCATTATTCTGAAGCAGTTGGCACATAAGCATCAGCAGGTCGTCAAAATCGACCGCATTCGCTTCGTGCAGACGCGTTTGGTAAATCTGATAAACCGACGGCATATCGTAGGTGCGGTCGTAACGGTCTTGGTCGATATACGACTTCACCAGTCCGTACGTCTGAGGGGTGCAAAGCCTATTCTTCGCCGTGGAGATCTTATTGAGCACCAAAGCGGGTTTGTATATCTTCTCGTCCAGTCCTTTCTCTTTGAGGATACGTTTGATGAGGGATTTGCTATCGGTTGTATCATAGATAGAGAAGTCACGCGTCAGACCTAAGTGTTGTGCCTCTTGTCGCAGGATACGAGCGCAGATAGAGTGGAACGTGCCCATCCACAGGTAGCGGGTCTTATCCACACTGACCAGTCGCCCGATACGCTCCTTCATCTCTCGTGCCGCCTTGTTGGTAAACGTAAGAGCGAGGATACGGTTAGGCTCCACGCCCAACACATCCAGTAGGTAGGCAATCTTATAGGTAAGCACACGTGTCTTACCCGAGCCTGCTCCGGCGATTACCAGCTGCGGTCCTTCGTTATACTCCACCGCCTCGCGTTGTACCTGATTTAATTCCTCCAAATTGATCATCTCTAAACTCTAAACTACTCTACACTCTAAACTCTACACTCTAAACTACAAATTTCGTATCCTCCACTCGTTCGGATAATGGTTATTAAGCCTATTCCCCACGTTCTTGGCAAACCCCAGCGGCACACCTTGATAGGTAAGCAAATGCTGTCCCAACGGCAGACGCTCAGTCAAAAAGACAGTTTCCGTTCTCAGGTATGCCAACGCCTGTTCCAAACTCAGTTCCAACTCGGGGAACGCCCCTCTCCTCAACGCCTTGGACAAAGCCAACGAGTGTTGTGGCGCAATCGACTTACCTCGCTCCTCGCCCAAACCAAAACCTATGGTGATACACGTCAGTCGCTCCGACAGGATATCTATGAGCTGCTTATGCCGCATCGCGTACGCCGTGAGGAAACGGTCAGACTGACGGATAGCCCAGTCTTCGGGGTTAGCCAACCACGAAGTCGCTATCTGTACGTAGTTCTGGTTATTAGCCGTCGAATGTGACTTGGCGTCTTTTATCTTAAAGGGAGCAAATACTTCCTCGTTCTTGCGCAAGGCGCAGATATAAAATCCCTCTCCCTTTGTGCGGTGGGGATAGAAATGATACCCGGGATTGCCTTCCACTATATCCCACGACTCGTCCACGTCTAACGGCAGCACCGTTGCGCCTAAGCACTCCATCATCCATTGCACGTTGTTCTCATTCTCCTCTTGGTTAAACGTACACGTCGAGTATATCAACACCCCACCGGGCTTCAAACAGTCCCAAGCGTCCATCAATATCGAGCGTTGACGCTCCGCACACATCTGTACGTTCTTTAGCGACCACTGCGCACGCGCCTCCTCGTCCTTGCGCATCATTCCTTCGCCCGAGCAAGGGGCATCCACTAACATGCAGTCGAACAGGTTCACACATTTCGTCCCGAAGTCCGCAGGCTGGTTATGGGTCACTACGGCATTGCCGTTACCCCATTTCTGCAAGTTCTCCGACAATATAAACAGCCGTTGGCGGTTCACCTCGTTACTCACCAGCAAACCTTCTTGCCCAAGGTGTTGGCTTATCAACGTGGACTTACCCCCCGGAGCGGCGCATAGGTCGAGCACGATACTATCGGCAGGCACGTATTGGTCTAAGGCTTGTTGAAGGAACATCGACGAAGCCTCTTGCACGTAGTAACAACCGGCGTGCATAAGCGGGTCTAACGTAAACTGCGGACGTTCGGACAGATAGTAACCATCCACGTGCCATGGCACTTCATCTATATCACAAGGAAAAGAGAGTTCGTCTCTCTTGTCATTCAGTCGAATAGAGGTCACAGGTGGGGTGTCTAATGCCAGAAAAAGCTCTTCCGCTTCCGCACCTAATTCTTGCCTCATTTCGTCTATAAAATCTACAGGTAACATCATAAGTATATAAATTGCGCTGCAAAGATAATACTTTTTTTTGATATATGCAAATAATATAAAAATTATTTGTATTTTTATGCAAATTCTTTGTTTTCCGTGCTTATCCCGATGTTCCTATCGTAACCATCACGCGAGATAACTACATCGATTTTTTACGATAGTCTTCCTTTCTCTGCTTTTCTGCCTTCTGCCGTGCTCCTGCCAACCTTCTGCCGTACTCCTGCCCGCCTCCGGTAACGGAATCCGATAGGAACCAAATAGGAACCTTCATTGCACTTTCAAGAGGGAATACAGAGATGTCACACACAAGAAAATGGGTACAGTACATACAAGAGGGCGGTATAACAAGAGGGTGCGCCAATAAAGACACACCCTCCACAACAATTAACAAAATTACTATCATTCAGCCGTTGCGAAGGAGAATGTAGCTTCTATTGGAGACGTTGCGTCATCGGCAACAGCAAAGTCACTTTCTTGTGCCCAGATTTGTTCGCCGGCTTCGGTAAGAACGAATACTTTGCAAGCAAAGCCTACGCCGGGGATAGAACCTGTCCAAGTATATTTGCCTTCACAGGTCTTCGTCATCTCACGGTCAGAGTCGCCCCAAGATTTCTCATCGAAGTTACCCGTAAGAATCATTTTTCCTTCGGGAACAACGCCCTCAATGGAGATATTGAACGTGAAGTTCTCACGAGGAGGAATAGTCACGCACTCACTTCTTTGCCAACCACCAACGGTTACGTAAACGATACCGGTAGTACCATTGACTTGGAAGTTTCCGTCGCTTGATTGAGAAAGAGCAACCGTACATTCACTATCAAGATACTTCCAATCGGTAGCTTGACCTTGCCATCCGTTGTCACCGGTGTAGATTAAGCAAATCTTACCAGCGAGATAGTTCTTAACGGCTGCACCGGCAGCATCTGTACCTTCCCAACCTTCAGTAGCCACTTTAATGGTGGTCTTGTACCAATTTTTGAAATCAGGAATTGCAACAAACGCAGCACATTTGTCAGGACCAACAATCGAACCATCCGCAGCCAAGTATTGGTCTGTGCTAGTCCAGTTGGTGTTGTCAATCGTACCCTTAATAGCGATACCATTGCACTCTGACCCCTCCGGGATTTGGATGGCGAACGTTACATTGCCTTCCGCGGGTTTGTCAATCTCAGGCACTTCTGCCGTCGGACCGGGAGTTGGGCCGGGAGTTGGACCTACAGGTTCTTCTTTGTCTTTTTTGCAACCTACCATTGCGATGGTTGCGATAGCCATTGCGGCTAAAAACATTTTTTTCATAATAGAAAAATTTTTAATTGGTTAATAATAAATTAATATCCAGGATTTTGTTTGACGTGTGGGTTAGCCACAACATCTGTTTCTGGAATAGGATATAAATTATAATGCGCATCAATAGAAACCACTTCGGTATTCCAAGCATTCACGTTGTCGTAAGATTTAACTTTCTTGGTATTGCTACCACTGCGACCTTCCCACGTCATTTTAGCTGTAGGACCAACGAGTTGCCCGAAACGAACAAGGTCTATACGGCGACGACCTTCATGGTAGAACTCGCGAAGCCACTCTGCCAAGATTTCGTCTTCTGTTAATGTTTCCAATGCGGTTGCACGTGAACGGGCACGCACCTTATTAATATATAACAAAGCGTCCTGTGTCCTCCCTTGGCGGAATAACGCCTCTGCTAATGTCATATAAGCTTCAGCGGTACGCATAAGTGGAGCATCTACGTCACACCACTTAGGGTCATGTTGCGGTTTAGACGCCGTAGGGTCAATCTCATAGACGCCCTCTGCATTTACCTTAAATTGAGAACTATAGAGGTTGGTCCATTTGCAAATAGCCCAGCAACTATCGAAACCTTCACCATTAGCAGGAACGTCCCCACGGAATCCTTTTACATTGAAGGCTGTTTCACCGGTATTGGCATTGACGTACGTGTTACCTCCGCAGAACATAGCACGGTCATCTTTTGCCACAACAGGCATGTGAAACTCGTCCTTTCCCCCACCTAACGCAATGATTTGAGCGGGAGTCTTTCCGGGGAAGAAAACCTTCACCAATTCGGGCGAAGAACGCCAGCAACCCCATGTAGCATCAGAAGTTCCGGCTTCAATCATGTTGCCATTACGAGGAGAACAAACAGCATAGTGTGCTCCGGCGTAACCACTGTTATAAGTACCATCCGCATTCGCAAGGAAGATCATTTCTTCTGCCGCTTTTTTATCATTATCCCCCATAAAAATCTCTGCAAAAGGCTGATGTAGTGTAGGCATTGCTTCTACAATCTCTTTTGCAACTTTCTCCGCATCTGCCCAAGCCGCTTTTCCTGTATAAACCTCCGCATTGAGATACAAACGAGCAAGTAACATCTTTGCCGCTTCTTGTGTCGCGCGATAAATGGTGGTCTCGCCGTGTTTGTATAAATCGCCCATAAAACCATGGTTGGCATCAGCGGTCACCTTATAACTTGGAACGGCTTGATGGTCGCTATACGTATAATACGTTTGACCACTATGACCGGTAGTTATTTCGTCAATAAGCCAACGATAAAGACTCTCACGGTCAATCTGATAAGGGTCATCGGTGGACATCGTTACCGTAAAAGGAACGTTGCCAAACATATCCAAAAGGTGATAGTAATTGAGGGCACGAATAAAACGAACTTCCGCACGGCGAGCAACCGCTTCTCTATCGGTAACACCTTCCGTTAAATCCAGATAGTGGTTGGACATTGTAACCGCATAGTTCAAGCGGTTATATAATTTGGCTACGAAAGGATTGGTCGGAGTCCAGCATATATTCAATAAGTCGGAACAACCGGCATCGTTGTGCCAAGTCCACCATCCGGCATCGGTTGGGAACTCATTAAGCACGTACAACGTGCGAAGGAAGCCGGAATAGCCTTCATTATCTGTAATAATATCAGGATCATTACCATCTCGTCCTTGTTGTCCGGTTTGGACAAAAGAGACATAGAGTTTGTTATATAGCAAGTCAATGATTTCTTGCTGATTGCCGTCATTCATTTGAACAACATTGGGGTCAATAGGTTGCAAATCCATGCACGCAGTAAAAGCTAAACTAATCGTCACTGCACCTATTATTTTATTAATTGTATTATTCATAACGTATTATTTTTATGTGCGGATTAGAAATTAAGCGTTACACCAATAACGGACGACATCGAGCGAGGGTACATGTTATTATCAATACCGCCAACAATCTCAGGATCTAATCCCGAATATCCACTAATAACGAATGGGTTAGAAACCGTGGCATAAACACGACCATTGATAGAACTCTTCTTTGGTTGGAAAGTGTATCCCAAGGTGATGTTATCGCAACGCAAGAAGGACGCATCCTCTACAAAAGCAGTTGAGAGAATACCATCCGTGGTTCCGTCAACACGGAGACGATTGCCGTCACGCCAATAAGCATTATACGCATTTCTTAGGACACTGTGATATCCCTCAAACTTAGCATCATAGATGGCTAAGATATATTGCCCTTGATCTTGAAGGACGGAGTTATAAACATAGTTGCCAACGGAAGCACGCAACGAGATACCAAGGTCAAATCCATAGAATTGGAACTTCGTTGTGAAACCAAACAAAAAGTCTGCCGCAGGGCTATGATAGAAAATCTTATCCTCCGGGGTTACATCATAATCAGGATCTCCCGGAAATGCATTTGGATGGTCTTGGTCAATGAGGCAAAGCGTTCCTGTAGCAGGATTCTTCTTTACGTCATACAAATAGAAGGAATTCATTGGATGACCAACCGCATTAGCCTGAACCATTTGGTCGTTACCAATACCCGAGGCGGAGTTATATACGTAGTATTTGGGATCGTCCGAAGCTGTCAACTTCGTTATTTGGTTCTTATTCCAAGAAGCATTAAAGCCCAAATCCCACTTGAAGTTCTTACGATCAATAGCGACCGCGTTGATAGAATATTCGACACCCATATTATATAAGGAACCGATATTCTTGATAACGCGCGTTTTGAAGTTCGTTCCGGCAGGGATATCAACGACATTGATCAAGTCATTCGTAACGCGATAATAGTAGTCCGCATTCATAGTAATACGATTATTGAGGAATCCCCAATCCATTCCGATATTATAGGTTGTCGTTTTCTCCCAAGTTAAATCAGGATTATATTCGTTAGGACGATAGGTTCGATTGTAGATATATTCGCCGGTGGCAGGATCTATGACACCAATAGTGGACATCGCACCCGTACCCGGAACGTCAATCTTATAGATAGGCAACCACTGGAAATCACCTTGGTTCAGATTTTGTTGACCGGTGATACCATAACCTAAACGCAGTTTCCACTCGCTCAGTTTGTTATTATCCTTAAAGAACGTCTCCTTAATCTTCCAACCTAAAGCAACGGAAGGGAACACGCCCCAACGATTCTTTGGAGAGAAACGCGTAGAAGCGTCACCACGGACGGTAGCGGTTAACATTATTTGATTCCAACCAACCCAGTTCACACGACCGAAGAAAGAAAGCAGTGCCGATTGAGTTCCAAAGTCGTTCTCGGTATAGTTATAGCGGTTGTTGATAGGATTAAGAGCATCGTACTTGTTATTGGTTGACTGCAACACCCCACCCCCTTGTGAGTGGTCTATGCGATGGAACTTCTGATACTCACCACCTGCCATAATGTCAAAGTGTTGGGTCTCACTGAAGTCCTTATAATATTGCGCATACGCGTTGAAGGATAGGTTATATTTCTTTTGCTCTGACCAGCCTTCGTAGCCATAATAGAAATTAGCCGTCTGAATATGTGGACTAATAGAAGTTACTTGTTTACCATAGGAGTAGTCTGCGCCAAAGTTAGCGTGAATAGATAAATCTTCAAGCCCATGGATCTTATAGTCTGCCTCTAAGTTTCCTATAAACGCTCCTGAGTTAGCACGATCATTGGTCATCTCCAAGGTGTTGACAGGATTTGCAGGTGCTTGACCATTATACATGTAGGACCATTGTGGGTCATTCAAGGTTGAGCCACTTTGTGTACGACCAAAGAATCCTCCAAATAAATCCATGTTATCTGCTTTCACGGGACAGGTTGGGTCATAAGCAATAGCCGCACCGACCACGCCCGGAGCATAGCGATTATAACTATACATCCCTTTGGCATTGAGATTGAAGTTCAAGTGTTTATCTAAGAAACTGGGACTCAGATTGATAGAAGCCGTAACGCGTTGCATCTGCGAGGTTTTGATAATACCATTTTGCAATGTATAACCAATTGATGCGCGATAAGGCATACTTACTTTTTTTCCTTTTACACCACCCATCAAAGAGATATTGTGATCCGTAGATATAGCAGGACGATAGATTTGGGTTTGCCAATCCGTGTTCGTTGTCCCTAACTTCTTGAGTTTAGAATTACTTAACCCTAACTGTTGAGCGTAAGTGCGTAACTGATCTCCAGTGAAAACGTCCATGGTTTTGGTTAATGTGCCAACGCTTACGTTTCCTGAATAAGTAACTTTGAGCTTCTGGTCCGCAGACCCTTTTTTTGTGGTAATAATAATGACACCATTACTTGCACGACTACCATAGATAGCGGTAGCCGAAGCATCTTTTAAGACCGTGAAGGTCTCTATATCATTTGGATTAACTAGACTAAGACCATTGGCTACACCTTTAATACCATCGTTATCCATCGCCAATCCATCGATAACGATTAATGGGTCATTACTTGCGCTTAAGGACGAACCACCACGAATACGAATCTGAGCGCCACCACCTGGGGTACCATCACCCAGAGTGACCGCCACACCGGCAATCTTACCGGCAATCATGTCTTGCGCCGTTACTTGAAGACCTTTGTTCATGTCATCGGGTTTGATAGCAGTAACGGAACCGGTAGCATCATTTTTCTTAACCGTACCATAACCCACCACCATTACCTCGTCTAACACCTCGGTGTCTTCATGAAGACGCACATTCATTACTGTTTGAGCGGGCAACTCTACTGCTTTGTATCCCATATAAGAGATTTGCAAAGTAGCATCTTCCTGCACACTCAAAGAGAATTTTCCATCAAAATCCGTAACCGTACCTACCGTTGTGCCCATAACAATAATATTAGCACCGATAATCGGGTCACCATTTGATGCGTCTAAAACTGTACCTGTCACATTGACTTGGGCAAACATCGCACTTGCAAAAGTGAGCATTACCATTGTCATGACAATTGAGAGTTTGTTTTTCATCTTTGTTTGTTGTTATTGATTGTTTATATAAAGCCAATTTTTCAAATTGCGGCACAAAATTACTGCTTTTTTATTATACACGCAAAGACTGGGAGTTATTTGGGACTAATAAAATATATCTATCTTATTATAATTCAGCCACATAATTGTTTTCCTTGTTTTGTATTTAGGACCATTATTTTGGCGTGATTTGTCGGTAAAAATTTGCATATACCAATTCTTTTTTGTACCTTTGCACTCGAAATCAAATTATACAACGATGAAAAACGCATTCTTATTCTTCTTCTGTTTTGTTTTTGGAACTATTTCTGCTCGTGATCTTCCTTTTTATGCAAGCACATTGCAAGAGTTAGATAAACAAGTCGAAAATCGCCGTACTATTATTGGGAAACGAGAACAATCGGTAGAACGCCTTAAAGAATTATGGTCTCTTGCCGATGACGCTCAAAGAGGCTGTATTGCAGAACAAATCTATAAGCAGTATGGTAATTTTAACAGTGACTCTGCCCTTTATTATGCTCGGGTGTGTCATCAATATGCGCTGACAACGAACAATATGTCTCTTATTCAATCCTCCTCTATTGCTGAGGCACAATACCTTGCTATCAACGGAATGTACGATGCTGCTAAAGAAATATTGGACGAACTACAACCAACCTTAATGGAGCAAAACAAAAACGCATTCTATAAAGTTTCTTGCTTGCTATATGCTTGGCAATCTGCTTATACAACCATTCCGGAGGAGAAAGAGTATTTTTGGAAAATAACCACATCCTATAGGCAAAACATTATTGACACAGAAACGGAACCTATTTGGCGAGCACACGAAAGTGCTCTCGTTTTAGAAGAAGCAGACACAAGACAAGCATTAAATATTGTACGATCTATTTTAGACACACTATCCGTTGAAAGTGATTACGTACGATATTTAGCCAATTCGGCTGCTCGGTTTTATATGAAGTTAGGTCAACAAGATTCAGCGTTATATTATTACGCTATCTCTGCTATCTCTGATGTTCGACACGGCGTTTTGGAACACGCCTCACTTCGCGAGGTGGCATTGCTATTATATCAAAAAGGGGATATCTCACGAGCTTATCGATATACCAATGCATGTTTAGAGGACGCACAACAATGTAAGGCTCGATTACGTGTTATTGAGATGGCAAGCGATCTGCCAATCATTTTGAATGCCTATCAAGAGCGTATTACACAAACACAACGCAGACAAAGTATTATGATTGTTGCACTTTGTGTCTTTCTCGTTGTCTTTATTATACTATTTATTTATACCTTCATTATTGGGAAACGACTATCCATTGCCCATAAAAACACGCAATTAGCACTCCAACAAGTCAACGAAGCCAATGCTCATCTACAAGAGGCTAATCGTATTCGATCGGCATACGTTACAGAATATATGTCCGCGTGCTCAGAGTCGATACAAACGTTAGATAACTATCACCAAATGTTGCTTCGTACCGCGATGCACGAAAATTATCAAACACTCTTTAATACCATCAAATCGGTCAAGGTCTTGGATAATAGTTTAAGGAACTTCTATGTTCGTTTTGATGAGACATTCCTCGGTTTATTCCCTGATTTTGTAGAGCAAGTCAATCAGTTATTGCGTGAGGATAAGGCTTTTGCTCCGGTCGTCAACCGACATTTGAGTACGGAACTGCGCATTTTAGCACTCATACGATTGGGTATTACCAATTCGGATGACATCGCACGTTTCTTGCGTCATTCGCCTAAGACCATTTTTAATTATCGCGGTGCTATCCGCAATCGCGCAAAAGAAAACCGCGATACGTTAGAGCAACGCATCGCGGAATTAGGGTAACTCTATTTCTTGAGTTTAACGATCAGTGGCGTTAGCGGACTGATTGACAAAGAGGGTGACAAATCTACTTGCTCGCCTGTGAGTACATTTGTTCCTATGGGATTATATTTGGATAGGATTTCCGTATAGTGCGATACGGGAATGATTTTCTCTTGTTCGGAAGCGTTGATGAAAACAAAGATGGCACCCTCTTCCGTATAACGAAAATAAGCATACGTATTGTCGCGACCGGCGAAGTGCATCGTCTTTCCATTCCAAATAATAGGTTCTGTCTTTCGGAAGCCAAAGAGTTTTGTGTGGAAGGCAAAGAGGTCTTTTTGTTCCTCTGTCAAGGTTTCATAATCCGGCAAAGGACGACGCAACCCCGAGTGTCCCATTGTAATATCCAAAGAACGGACACCATATTCGTCACCAGCAAAAATCTGTGGAATACCGCGCATCGTAGCAACCATCGTTAAGGCTAACTTCACGCGCCGATAATCATTATCTTTCACCACGTCGGTAATATGATCCATGTCGTGATTCCCAACAAAAAGCAAGAGTTGATAAGGGTTGGCATAGAGGTAGTCTTGCGCAAGAGCATCATAAACTTTCATCATACCATTGTTCCATCCGCTGCCATCATTTTCTAATGCTTGCCGGATGGCCTCTGCCGTGGGAAAATCCATTACTGCGGGTAAGTGCGAGTTAAAACCATCATAGTTGTGAGCATCTGCTTGCCAATAAGCAACTTTGGCGGCGGGTTGAGTCCACGTTTCACCAACAATATTGAGATTAGGATACTCTGCTAAGATTGCTTGACACCACTCTGCTCCAGGACCTCTTTCTATGTAAGGATAGGTATCTACACGCAAGCCATCAAGGTTCGCATATTCTATCCACCAAATAGCCCATTGTTTAAAATATTGCAACAAATCCGGATTGCGCATATTCATATCCGGCATCGAATGGTCAAACCACGCCGAGTTATTCAACTCTCGGTCGTATTGCGAGGCATTAATATCGTAGTTTGCCGAAAAGACATTATTAGTCGTCGTAAAATCGGGAAACGTGTTAATCCAATCAGCAAACGGATAATCGTTCATCCACCAGTGAGTGGAACCACAATGGTTTGGTACCATATCCATGAGAAATTTCAGTCCTTTTTCATGAGCTTTGGCAACCATATCACGATACATCTCGTTGGTACCAAAGCGCGGATCAATGTGGTAATAATCCGAGCAAGCATATCCGTGATAAGACCACTTTGCTTCGTTATCACAAAGCAGAGGTGTAGGCCAAATAGCTGTAGCTCCCGTCTCTACAATATGGTCAAGGCTATTGATAATTCCTTGGATATCTCCTCCCCAACGACCATGAATATATTCTTTGTTAGCCGGTTCTGCGCACTGTTGGAGGGTGTTATTTGTTTCGTCTCCATCTACAAAACGGTCGGACATAATAAGGTAGATAACATCGGCATTACTGAACGAAGAACGGTCACGCGAACCCTCTCGACGAGTGTTGATAGTATATTTGACGGATGTTTTCTTATTGCCTTTTTTGAGGGTGATGATATACGTTCCTGCTTTTTGCACATCTAAGTCAATGAACAGGTAGTTTGGAGATTCTGCGTTGTGCTGCGACTTAACAATGAGTCCATCTGACGGTTTGATAGACACTTGTGCATCTGCTAAGCCTTGTCCTTGCAGCATCAACGTGAGTGGGCAGTTCATTTCTGTCCACCAACTCAGAGGTTCAACACGTTGAATCTTCGGAGAGGCGCTTAATAGAGCACTATTCATAATACACAAAGTACCAAAAATAAGGAATAGAAGATGGTTTTTCATCGCGTAACTATAATTTAATTGTTCATTTATGCTGCAAAGGTACGCATTTTTTCTGATATACGCAATATCTATAACAAATTTTTTGCTATTTTGCACAAAAAGCAACCGTTCTTACTTCGGGCGTTTGACGTC